>JAUXCJ010000425.1 GCA_030618965.1 Thiomargarita sp. | reverse complement strand
TGCTTTTTCACTTGCCACGTTAGTTGACTGAAATTCTTGAATTAGTACTATGGGACGACAGCACTAGTTCATAGTCCTGATAGTGAGCGTCAGCTATGAGCATTAAAGAGACTATCAAAAAACTGTATTCGAATGGTCGCTTTCGGGCAATTTGAAATCAATTCTCATTTGTACGAATGTCTGGTTAAGGTCATTTTTGACGTGGTTAAGAACCGATCAGTATTATAAATTTAGATAGTTACTTAAATTTTTTCAGATACCAGAAATGGCCGCTAAACGCCCGGAACTGCAGTATAAGAAAATATTAATTAAGCAGCTGAGGTTCGATTTCTGCCATTTTTATGGAACTGAATATTGCTATATTGTATCTCAATTTGTCAGACGTGCTTCAGCACTGTTTGACATTGGTTTTCTTTATATCATCAATAACAACATAATAGGTGGTTACGGCAAGCCCAATAATTACTGAAACATGAGGCCATATTTCGAAATATCTTCCAATGATTATCAGTTTATATATGAAAAACATAATTATTAGTGAACCAGATGCAGCGAGGCCGTATGCAGAATATTTCTTGTGGAGCGGGGCCACTTTTACTCCTACATAAACAAATGCAGCCCCCTGAGGAGCAGCTAAAAAAAATGCCATTAAATTTTTTCCTATATAAAAATTTCCAAGTTGGAAATCATACAAGATGGGAATTGGATATATTACAATTATTGAGAGAAATAGCCTATCCATTAAAACAACTGTAATATATGTAGCTAGTAATGCACTTGGTAAAAAACCAATCCAACGTAAAATAGTCATTGTTTTACCTATTTTCCTACTAGTAAGTAGTTGACAGTTTTTTTTATTTATAACTCAACTTTGCGTATTATTCAAGAATATTCTTTTGAGCTTGTAATTCCTTTCTGGATAACATTATTGAGATTTACTTTTGGCGTAAAACCAGATGCTATCGATCCTGTAAATAAAATAGTTGTAGAGGCATATGCCCGTGTTGGTACTGTAAAAGGAGCACAACTACATAAAATAAAGGGTGATATATTAAAACTCGCCTTAATTGAAAAAAAGCTAGGTGCTGGTTGGCAAAAGATAATGTGTTTTGCATCAGATGAAGCAGCTAAATATGTTCGGGGTAAGTCATGGGTAGCTGAAGCAGCAAAAGAGTTTGGCGTAGAAATACACATAGTTCATTTATCTGACGAACAAAAAAATAAAGTGCTATCAGCACAAAAAAGGCAGCGGATGGTAAATCAAACATGACTGCTAACATGTCACCCCCATGTGTCAGGATAGATGTCGCCTCAAATTGATAGTAAAATAAACCAGATGGAAATAACAATACCCACAGTACTCAAGACACTTTCCGCTTCGGGATCTGCCGCGAAGTCGATTACAGTATGGTGGAAACAATCAAAGGGCGATTCCCGGGCGCTTATCGGCGAGCTAAAAGACAATCTGTTGTATCTCGATATGGTTGTTACTGATGGCGTTCCGCTAGACGATGTTGTAGATAAGTTATCCGTAGCTGAATATAAACGCTTGTCTAAAGAAGGATTCAATTTCAACAAGCTGAAAAAATCAAAAGTAGCTAAATACCCATCTCTTCAAGGAACCGACCTAGCAAAGTTGGGAGGTAAGGAAACAGAGGAATTGATTGTTTCAATCTATGACAAAATTAACGAGATAAGCATAAAGTTTCCTCATCTCGGGTATAACAAAAAATACCGCTGGGGAGTAAGAGCCAGTAATATTCGCAAAAGAATATGGCTGTTGTTGAAGCATGTTGGCAGCTAATAAGACGCTGGTTCGGACGTAAACTACGCTGCACAGCTTGGGCGTTCCTGAATTGCTGCTTTCTTACTTAAATGTTAGTCATTAAAAAATGCTGAATCAACGCTTTGGGACGAAAGCTGAACGTCTGCTTAGTCACTAAAACAGTCTATCAGTTGGCTGCGCTTGAGAGTCTGCTATGAGCATTTTGCTGTCGTATCAACTACCGGTTTGCACTCATTGCAGATATTTTAAAATCACTCAATCGTTAGATTTTTAAGTATTTTGAATGACCGGTTTTTGGAATTTAGAAAATAAATTATGTTCACCTCCAATTGGTACTTTAGGTCAATACTGCCTGAGTAACCGGCGCATGTACTTACTCAAGAATCCTGTAATGGTTTTCTATTGAATGCTGAACTCAAAACTACCGTACTACTTTCTGCGTCCGGTTTATATTTGTTAGGCTTTTATTATACGAATTCAGGTTAAGGAAAAATTAGTTGTTTTAAAAAAAGTTTTAATACGTTCAGATGTTAAAAGATGATATCCGAAATACCCCAGGCCCGTAACCAGCAATAACAAATAAATACTCTCACCTATATCATAATCATACCCTAAGACAACATTGCGGATTGCCATGTAGATGAAGAATCCTGATATTAAAATACAGCCTACTCCAGCCATCAATCGTCCCCAATTTTTACGTAGAAGAATTCCACACAAACAAATAAATGAAACTCCAACGACCAGTAAAAAGAACCATTGCGTAGGATAAATAGGCAATCTACCGGAATACCACATTGATGCTAGAGCAGC
>JAUXCJ010000202.1 GCA_030618965.1 Thiomargarita sp. | reverse complement strand
TTTTATCCTTTCTTAAAAGCAATCCTTGTAGTTATTCTAAGTTATTTATTATAATACTAAAACCAAATACAATATCTAAGACTAAACTATGAAAAAATGCCCAATATGTGAATCCTCGCTAAAACCAGAAATCACGATTTGCCCGCAATGTGGTTGGGAACTCAAGGTTTTTATAAGCATGAGTCCAGATGATGAGATTCAGTATAAAGCCCAATTAGAAAAAGCCCGACAAGCGTGGCAAGTTCGCCAGAACACACCTGATTTAAAACGGGATACTTTTGAAAAAAAGGATGAATTTAAACAACGTCTGGAACAAAATGGCCCTTATTTGGCTGGCACAGCTACGCTATTTAAGCAAAAATATAATGTCGATAATGGGATATTTCCTATTGAAATCAAATGGCAAGATTGGGTTAGTCCTTTAAATCCACTGAGTAATTGGTTGTATATCAAGGCAGAACCTGATGTCGCTCGCAAGTTATCTGAGGGGCATTCTAGTGTTCCTATATATATGGAATTGTTTGTTAGCGGCGAGCAGGTGAGTGTGAGAAACATTCTTTTATCTGGGATAGAGCATACTTTTGGTATTAAACAAAGCTCGTCTCAGCAGGCTTGGGAACAGAAACGAGAAGATAATTGGGTTTTTCAATATGATTTGAAGCCTAACGAAACAGAGGAGAGTCAATATAAGGCTAAACCGCTTTCCGATTTTGAGCGTGGTTTCTTTGAAACAAAAACCGAATTTAAACAGCGAATCGAAAATAATGCTTATATTGCTGGTGTCGCCACGCTCATAAAGAATAGCTATGATGTTGATAATGGCATTTTTCCTGTCAAGATAAAATGGAATAGCAATATAAAGCTTTTTACTTCTATGAGTGAGGGCTGGTTTATTAATGCGGAACGCGATTTAGCAAAATCTGTATATGAAAATAGTCCTACTCATCCGGTTATGGTGCGTTTTACCGTTGAAGGAAATGAAATTAAGGTGAGTTCATTGGCTTTATCAGGTATTGAGCAGTTTTTCATGCTTAGGCATACTTTAGATGAACAAGCTTGGAAAAAAGCACAGCAACAAAATACGTCTAAGTCTTACCAAGATTATTTGGATGGCAAGACTTTAAAAAAGTATGCTACTGAAGCACGACAAAAAGCAGAGGAAAGAGCTAGAAAAGCAGAGAAAAGAGCTAGAGATAAACAAGCTTGGGAAAAAGCGCAGCAACTAAATACGTCTAAGTCTTACCAAGATTATTTGAATGGCAATACTTTGAAAAGGTATGCTACTGAGGCACGACAAAAAAAGGAATCTGCTCTAGCAACTGAGGAAAAAGCTAAAGGAGCAGAGAAAGCTAAAGATGAACAAGCTTGGAAAACAGCACAGCAACGAAATACGTCCCTATATTATCAAGCTTATTTGAATGGCAATACTTTGAAAATATATGCTACTGAAGCACGAAAAAAACGAGATTATCAAAAAAAACTAGAGGAAGAACAAGCAAAAGAGAATCTTAAATATGGGATAAAAGTTGTTATATTTCTTCAAATTGTTGCTGTAACATTTAGAGCAGTATTAGTATTTCCTGATTATTTGGCTATAACAATAATAGGAAGCAGTTTATTGTCGTTTATCATGGTACTTACACTTCTAAAACATATAGATGCAGTAAGTGAGATTATAGTTTTATTTCTCTTATTATCTATTATTATTGTGGCAATAAGAGTTTTTTTGTTGTGATGATTTACCAAATAAACGAAGTTTTTTAATCATTCCCAAGCTCCAGCAACGTCTTTTATTAGTTCCCAAAATTGCTAAGTTTTATACCTGATTATAAAACCTGTCAGGTTTCTCAGTTATAAAAATCAAGAGATACCATGATGATGCCACCAACCCATTTCACCAACACCCACCACCGTTTTTTCTTCCTCCACGGACAAATCAACGATCAATTCTGTCCTCCAACTTTGGGCTTTCTCGACTTTTCCAGAATGCTGCATCGTCATTTGCGCGAACTGGGCTATCAGCGTATCGTTTTCTATAATAGTGGCGAACAGAAAATTGATACTTATGATGATGAATCCAGCTCCTTAATTCGCCCTGCTGACGCAGTTCAAGAAAAAAAGTCCCGTCGCCAGACTAAAATATGTGCTGGTAAATTAGGGCAAGCCATACTCAAAAAATCTAAAGAAACTCCGAAACCCCAAACAACATCACAACTCACTGCCCTTAATAATTTAGAAGCGGTTGTAAATTTTAATCATTGGATGAATGATGCTAAACATAAAACGGCTATAATTTTCACTAATGGATTTGATTTTATTCAGTATTTTGACACGGCGGCGCAGCGGCAAATGAATGAGGCTTTGAATAAGTGGATGCAATTATTTGAAGATAATCAAAATATTTGTATTTTTCTCTTGTCTGGGCTTTCTATACAACGTTTGCGTGAATTTCCAAAATTACAAAGGGATTGGTTTTTTTTATTAAATCAAATGTTCAAAGAGGATAATACGCCCACATCTCAGATGATTCCTATCGGTGCGCCGCGTCAAGATGAAGTCACTAATATCTTGAACTATTGGCGACTTAAATATAATTTAGCTGTTGATTGGCGGATTTTTCCTACCGCTTCGGCGCATATTAGTCGTTATTTATGTAGCAAGGGCGAATCTCTAAAATCTCTCAGTCGCAATTTAAGAAGATTTAATAATATGAATAAAGAAACTTTATCAGAATTAGCTGGGCAAGTCGAAGCTGGTTCGGCTTTGGAACGCTTACAGCAAATGCACGGTTTAGAAAAGGTAGCAAATAAAATTACAGAAATGGTGAATTTCCATAAGGAAAAAATGTCGCAGGTTTCAGAATCGCCTAATAGCACTACTACCGTTTCTCGTTTATTACCCTCGCCGCCATCTCCAGCAAAAGGCTGTAATTTGCATGTAGCTTTAAAAGGTAATCCCGGAACTGGTAAAACTAGCGTCGCAAGTTTGATTGGCGAAATTTATCGAGAAGCGGGTTTGCTGGAAATGGGGCATTTTGTCAAAGTCACAGAAAAAGATTTAGTCGCAGGTTATGTCGGGCAAACGGTTCTGAAAACGGCAGAAAAAATTGCAGATGCTATGGGTGGAATTTTGTTTATTGATGAAGCCTATAGCCTAAAAAATAGCAAATTTGGTGAGCAAGCTGCGACAACTATTTTGGAATCTATGTCGGATAAAATGGGAGAATTTGCGGTAATTATTGCTGGTTATCCTAATGAAATTGATGAGTTTTTAGCAATAAATCCTGGTTTTTCCAGCCGTTTTGATGAGGAAAATACAATAACTATTCCCGATTATAAACCCGAAACTTTGCAGATTATTTTTGAAGAAAGAGTCAAAAAAGAGCAACGCCAATTAGATAAACAATTAGAGACAAAATTGCCCGATTTTTTTGCCAACTGGTACACAAATCGTGATGAAAAAACTTTTGGTAATGCTAGAGATGTTTTAAATTTATACCAAAAAATGGAACAACATCGGGCTACTCGTGTCCGACATGAAAAGGATAACAGCCAGCGTTTTACCCTAACAATGGACGATGTGCCAGAACGCTTACGCCCTTATTTAAAACCACGCCAACCAGACAATCTGGATTCTATTCTCAACAAATTAGATCATTTAGTAGGTTTAGAAAAAGTCAAAGAATCAGTGCAAACTATGGTAAATCGCATTAAAGTTCAAAGACTGCGCGGGGATAATAACCAACTGGTAGCTGGGCATTATTTATTTGTGGGTAATCCTGGAACTGGTAAAACCACTGTAGCGCGACTAATGGGCGAGATTTTCAAAGTATTAGGATTGTTGAAAAAAGGGCATCTTGTAGAAGTAGGTAGAGCAGATTTAGTCGGACAATATCAAGGACATACTGCCGAAAAAACCCGCGAGGTATTAAAAACGAGTATGGATGGCGTATTATTCATTGATGAAGCTTATCAATTAGTTACAGATAAACACGATAGTTATGGCAAAGAAGCCCTAGAAACACTGGTAGCAACAATGGAAAATGAACGCCAACGTTTATGTATAATTGCCGCTGGTTATCCTGAACCGATGCACCGTTTTGTGAATAGTAATCCTGGTTTACCCTCGCGTTTTACTGGTGAAATTGTATTTGAAAATTATACCGCTAATGAAATGTTAGCTATTTTCAAAGGTATGATAGAAGAACGCAGCTTCATTTTAGGAGAAGGCGTAGAAGTGGCTTTATTGGATATTTTTCAACAATGGGAACGAGGTCCTACATTTGGTAATGGGCGAGAAGTACGAAACTTATTGGATACTGTTTGCGCTAGACTAGATAATCGTTTA
>JAUXCJ010000072.1 GCA_030618965.1 Thiomargarita sp. | reverse complement strand
CCTTTACCTGATGATCGCCAGCAAAGCTATTGAATGTGTAGCATAAGCCTGCTAACAATAAAAGATATTTATTACTAAATAAACGATTGTTCATGGCTAAAACCTCCATTGGTATTTTCACAGTAAAATTGTTTATAACAATATTTCGGACAATTTCTGAAGACATAAACTCAAGTAATATTTTGATTTAATGGTAATCAATGAAAATAATCACTTAAAAACACTGGATTACTGGCTTAAAAAACTGTCAGAAGTATTGTTATAAGTCAGTTGGGATTACTTGTTATAAATATACCTAAAAATAGCACACAAAAATATAGTAATTACTAAAAAATTTTTCTAAAAACTAAATTTGTTTATTTTTCAGATAGTTGTAAATTGTATAAAAAATATAAACGGTATTATTTGGGTCTTGCGTACAGGAGTTCCTCGGCATTGAGCACTAACTGACTGCCCACCGGAATTAATACAGGGTAATTAAGATTACCTCACCAAGCGGAAGCCAACGTTGCCGTTGCGACCGTTAGGGGAGTAGTCGTCGCGATTCGCTGCTCGGGCATGCTGTGCGGTGTTGCTCCATGCACCTCCGCGAAACACGCGAAGCTGGCGGCCGGTTTCGTCCCCCCTTGGGCCTTTAGGATTACTACGGGGGGAGCTACTATAGTAATCTTTCCCATATATATCGGAAACCCACTCCCATACGTTGCCCACAGTATCAGATATACCAAACTGGTTTGCCCCAAAGGAGCCTACAGGAGCAGTGTACTCAAAACTATCTCCACAATAATCGTTATTACAATTGGCCTTATTAGAGCCAATCTTATTACCCCACCAATACTTAGTCTCCGTACCAGCCCTAGCCGCATATTCCCATTCAGCCTCAGTAGGTAAACGATATATATATCCAGTTTCTTGACTTAACCATTCAGTATAAGCAACAGCATCATGCCAAGAAACGCCTACAACGGGATAATCTTTACTTGTTAAAGCTGATCCAAATTTTTTGTAGTAATTATCAGAACCAGTTTTAATATTGTACGAGCTACCTTTTTCCATCCATTCAGGGGCATGTTTACCAGTATCTTTAACAAAACGTAGATATTCACCCACAGTCACTTCATATTTCCCCATAGCAAAAGCCCCAACCGAAACCAAACGCTCTGGTTTTTCATCAGAATCTTCACTACCTTGAATGTCCCCCATTCTAAATGAACCAGCAGGATTAAAAACCATCTCAGGGCCCCTGCTTCCATCTCTTAAGCGATCACGAAATACTTTACCTGGCTCAAATTTGTCGTATTTAGGAACAACAGGTTGAGTGTGATCTTTTAAAGTTTTCAATTGATGTTGCAAAACATCTACTTGGGCTTGTAAGATTTTTTCTTTATCTGGTTTAGGTTTTTCACAAGAAACTAAACAAAAATCCCCAATTAATGAATTATATACTGGAGGAACTTGTCTATTACCTGTCTCCATAGCCACTTGTTGTCGGGTCTTTTTAAAGACTTCTTCTATGCTTAAACCCGCTTGCTGCATAAACTTTAATAAATGACCAGTATATAAACCATTACCATTTTTGCCATCAGAAGCCGTTTTACCAGAACCAGTAGCAAAACTAATAATCGTGCCTACGGGAGCATTCATAGCAGATAAACCATAATCATTACTGGTAGCACGAGGTATATCTGGACGTGGAAAGCTGCGACAGGCATCCAAAATCGCAATGTTTACTTTACTACCAGAATCTTCCATTACATCAACTACCCATTGGGCTTGGATGGATTTTCTTGTGATTAATTTCGTCTCTGGCACACGTAAATCGGTTGGTAGTAAGTAGTTTCTTCCCTCAACTTCTAAACCATGTCCAGCAAAGTAGAATAAACCAACTTGCCCATCTTGTTTCAGCTTTACTTTAAATTTTATTATTTCATCTTCCATTTCCTCAAAACCCAAATTTTCCTTATGAATTACATCAAAGCCTAATTGTCTAAGGAGTATTGTCATCTTCCGCGCATCATTTTTCGGATTCTTTAGAGGATTAAAGCGATAAGCCCAATTTCCCATGACAAGGGCAATTTTTTTGCCAGTGTGGTTAGAAGCGTTAATAGCAGGATAGGAATCGCTATTGTATGGAGCTCGGCTCGGTGGAGATTCTGACTCACAGGCAGTTATAGATAATAGTAGTAATGAGAGTAGAACTCTCAATATTTTGGAATGTTTCATATTAGTTATTCCTATATTTTAGAGTTGATAGGTTTTCTAGTTCCCACACAGTTGGGCAATCTCTCGTACATAAGTTTTATTATAGGATAGGCAGTGTCTTTTTGCTAAAATCCAACTAAATATTTTTTTGTTGCCATCCCCATTGTTGCCAGTTTCCATCCAAAAATGCTGTAGAACCGCTCTGAGGCGGTAAACCGTCACAAAAAATAAAAGCTCTCTGAAAATTGTCAGTATATTCGCTAGTCCACCAAATGCTATAACTTTCATTAGCGTCATTTTGTGCCACATATTGACAGAGAGTTGCAAATTCCTCATGGTTAGAGAAGGGCATGTACCAAGTAGTCTTTTTAGATCGCGGCTGAGCTACTGCATGAGTAGGTACAGTATTATATGGTATCTCTAACTGAGTGACTTGTTGCTCAAATTTCGTTAGATCGAATCGCTTGTCAAGTGTGGAAAGAGCTAAATTATCAGCTTGGATAAACCAATTGGTAATTGCATCATCGGCTAAATGACTTACCATCATTTGGGACGGTAAGTTGACAGCCAAAGTGAAGGGAAAATAGCGGCCTACTTTGTCCACACTGGGCATCATAAGCCCCATCCAAGACGAGCCCCCACAGATATTAGCAGATAGCATAAAATGCCAAATGGGACTGACCAAATAGATATCTACCCATGTTTCGCTAAGCCGTTCACGACTACTAACTAGACTTTGTTGTAGCCAAGTATCCCAAGGCTGCACAAAATTTTTAGATAAGCCTCTAGTAATAAAGTCACCCCGACAAAGCAATTTACCGTAAAAACCAGGTACGAACTTATCATTCATTTAATTTAACTACTCTGGTAATTGGAACGAAGATAAAACATTAGAACGAACGAGCTTAAATGGGTTGACTATACTATTAACACGCATTTTACTTGGCAATCGAAGCTCCTCGGCAAGTTATTTGAGTTGCCAGTATTGTAAAGAACGATCCTGACTTAATAAACTTTTTCTGCTCCTTTCAAGCAACTTAGTGTCTTCTAATTGATTTTGTCTAATAGGGATAATATCATTTTGTAAAAGTGCCTTCAAGTGAGCTTGTAAACGTTCTTGTTCATTGTGGTTAATGTCCGGTGAATTCTCCCATTCATAAGTCATCCACGCTTCTAATAGTTCTGGATCAAGCTTGTCAACATGTTCTTCTCTGAGCATCAAATACGCTTTGAGATTTTGAGATAAAAGCTCTTTATCAGTATCAACCTTCAACTCCAATCGTTCAACGAATTTATTGTATAGGTATATGGCAATATGCCGGAGGAAAACCAGATTTAAAACACGATAATAACTCTCTTGTGCCGAAGGGGTTAACCGGTATCCTTGATATAAACCCAATCCCATTGACACTGGCACGCTGCCTTCATTATTACGAAGCAAGTTTGGGTAGATTTGAGCTGCTTTTTGTAAACTATCTAAGGCTGGCAATATGCTTTTGAAATCGGCTTGCCCTAGTTTTTTACTCTTGCCTTTGCAACTATCTTCTCTTTCAATGCAATAAGCTTCGATATACTTGTTCATTTCGGCTAGGTAGGTTTTATTGGTATCATAACTATTCCACCAAGCCAATGTAGATATAAGAGTTATAGTCATAGCACCTATAATGATGGCACGTTGTAACCATAACCGTTGTTTTTCAAAGCGAAAGTCTAAACCGACAATGTCGGATTCAGGGAAAATAACCTTTTTAAATAGACGATTAACGAAATAACTACGTCCCTTGCCGCGATGTTTAGCCAGTACCTGTTGATCTAAGCCAAATGTTCTTACCGAAGCTCCCATAATACGGTCAATAGGTGAACCTGTTTGAGTTCCGGAAGTAAAATAAACGCCCCGTAAAAAGGGTGCTGATTGAAAACTATTGGAGCTAAAGACCTCCAGCAAAAATTTATTCATTTCCTCTTTGAGGGAGATAATTTGCTGCGGAAAGTTGTAAACTAATACCCGCCTATGCATATTGATTTCGTTATGTACTCGTTGCAATAGTTGTGCATTTAACTTAGACAGAAGCTGATCGAATTCTTTAGTAAATAGTTCAGCTACGCTTTTCCCTTGAGAATGCTCCGTCGGAAAAGTTATGCCCCAGACTTGCCCCCGTTCTGTTGGCGTGAGGCGTTCAAAGATTTCCATAAAACCAGCCATTAGATCGCACTTAGTGAAAAGCACGTAAATTGGAAAACGTATTTTGAGAATTTGATCTAATTCTTGTAGGCGTTTTCTAATGGCACGTATATGGCTTTCTAATTCGTTTGGCATCATTAAGTCTGTAATACTCAATGTAATAAGGATACCATTGATAGGTCTACGCCTACGATATTTTCTCAGCAATTTTAAAAAACCATGCCAAGCTTGTTTATCTACAGACTCATCACTATCTTGAGTGGTATAGCGACCAGCAGTATCTAGTAATATCGCATCATCAGTAAACCACCAGTCACAATCACGAGTACCACCCACACCACGAATCACATCTGGAATAAATTCATCGACTATGGGAAATTTTAATTCTGAATTTCTTAAAATAGTCGTCTTGCCAGAACCTGGTGGTCCGATAATAATATACCAAGGCAAATTATATAGATATTTATCACCATAGCCTTTCTTGCCGCCCACTTGCCGAAGTGCTTGCAAAGCGTTTTTAAAATTATCTTTGAGACTGGCGATTTCTTCATCGGCTGAAGAGAAGATGTTATTAACCATCGCTTTACGATTTTTGCGTTCCAGAAAATATAACCACAGAATAATGCTCAACCAGACAAGCCATAGCGGCAAAATATTAAACCAGCGGATCAAAGGATCACCCAATGCAACAATAAAAAACGGGCTCGCAAACCAAATCAGCAAAGAAAGTGCCAATATGCCAATAAACGAAAAAATTACAAATCTTTTTTTTATGAAATTCAACATATTTCAATCCTTTTTTTGATGTACGACTAACACTTGCACGGATTGGTTAATCTCATTGAAACTTTCGTTCTCACCTTCTCTCGGTTGCAAGGGATTTTTATAAGCACCTAGCCCTTTAACCGAAATAATTTTGACAGTCGGCAATTTATGATCCGATCTACCTTTAAGATAGCGACGCACACTTTGGGCACGTCTTTCCGATAATTTCTGGTTATAAACATCTGCACCTGGTGGTGTAGGTGAGGCACGACCAATAATTTTTATACCAATATTGCGATATTCGCCGTTAGCATTTACACGGTCAATAAATTTCTGCAAAACTTCTTTGTGTAAGTTAGTTAGCTTATCACCTCTCACAAACTTAAGTATATAGCTATTATATGCTCCATCAAAAGGTTTTGACC
This sequence comes from Thiomargarita sp., assembly GCA_030618965.1. Lineage (GTDB taxonomy): Bacteria > Pseudomonadota > Gammaproteobacteria > Beggiatoales > Beggiatoaceae > JAUXCJ01. The sequence continues at coordinate 712 of JAUXCJ010000072.1, read as the reverse complement.
TTGGTGGCGGTTCGGTACGAGCGACAGATTTCTTAGGTAAATTCACCACTATTGGTTCTCGTGGCGGTTTGGTACGAGTGACAGATATCTGTGGCGGTTCGGTACGAGCGACAGATTTCTTAGGTAAATTCACCACCATTGGTCCTCGTGGCGGTTTGGTACGAGTGACAGATTTAGGTAAATTCACCATAATTAGCTTTGGCTGAATATTTTCCAATTTAACAAAAACCGGAAAACTTACATCAGTAAGGCTGTTCTTAAAACCTATATAGACCATAACCAACAATGCAAGCATCATAGCTCCAATAAGCCATAATGGGATATGACGTGTTAATCCGCCAGGTTTTTCGATGCCTCGCCAATGGGGTGAGAGCTCGGGGTCAATTTCTCCTCTGTGCTTGCGAAGTTGTGCGTATACATCCTGACGAATTTGCTCAACTTCATGTTGCTTATCTACTTTATAAGTGCCTTCAAAACCAAAGGTTAAACAAAGATACATGAGTTCTAATAACTCTAAGTAGTCTGACGGGTTATCGCGGCATTCCTGCAAAATTTCAAAAAATCTTTCACCACCCAAAGTATCATTATGAAATTCAACTAGCAAGGTATTTTGTGGCCAAAAATTATCTCCACTCCAAGGCGTTTCCATCACAGTTTCATCTATGAAAGCGCATAAAGCGTAGCTAGCTTTGTCTACTATTTCTGTATCAAT
>JAUXCJ010000383.1 GCA_030618965.1 Thiomargarita sp. | reverse complement strand
TTGGCCTCCGACTTACCTCAATAAATTATTTTCCTAGACAAAAGGTGGAAAAAATCTCTCCAAGTAAGTCATCTGTGGTAAATTCGCCAGTGATTTGGCCTAATTGCTGTTGTGCTTGGCGTAGTTCTTCTGCGAGCAATTCTATATGATCGGTATAAGTTAAAGCGGTAGTTAATGCTATTTTGGCACCTTGTAAAGCATCAAGGTGCCGACGGCGTGCCATGAACTGCCCTTCGGTATTGGCTTGTAAGCCCATTTGGTTTTTTAAGTAGGTTTTTAAAAGTGGAATGCCTTCTCCGGTTTTAGCTGATAGATAGAGAATGCCATCGGGATTTAAACCGGCAGCTTGTTCACTGAGATCAATTTTATTGCGAATCGTGAGTAGTGGTTTATCCTTGTCAATTTCATTGAGGAACTCGTTGTTAAAAGAGCGATCATCTTGTAGTAATATGACTAAATCGGCTTCATTCATAGCGAGTTTGGTGCGGCGAATGCCTTCCATTTCTACTGGATCATTGGTTTCACGTAATCCTGCTGTATCAATAATATGTAGTGGCATTCCATCAAGTTGAATCTGATCGCGGATTATGTCACGGGTTGTCCCGGGTATGGCGGTGACAATGGCTGTTTCTCGTCCAGCTAGGCAATTGAGTAAACTTGATTTGCCCACATTAGGTTCTCCGATTAAAACAATGTGCATCCCTTCTTTGAGTAGATAACCTTGGTGAGCTTTTTCTAGTATTTCATCAAGCTCAACTAGCATTTTTTCTATTTTTTCAAATATTTGTCCATTTGCACTGTGGTCAATTTCTTCGTCGGCAAAATCAATGCTTGCTTCAATATAGGTACGCAGCCAAATTAATTGGTCAACTAAAGCATGAATCTGGGCCGAAAATTCCCCTTGTAAGGAGCGTAGGGCGCAAGTTGCGGCTTGCTTTGAGGAACTGTCAATTAAGTCGGCAATAGCTTCTGCTTGTGCTAAATCTATTTTGCCGTTTAAAAAAGCTCTTTCTGAAAATTCACCTGGACGGGCTAGACGTACACCCAGTGTCAAGATCGCATTGAGTAATAAATCCATGACAACTGGGCCGCCATGTCCTTGTAGTTCTAAGACATCTTCGCCAGTAAAAGAGTTCGGTGCCGGAAAATAGAGGGCAAGCCCTTGATCTAATAATTCGCCTTGGCTATTAAGAAAGTTACTAAAAGTGGCGTAACGGGGTTGTGGTAATTTTCCCAATAGGCTGCAAGCGATTTCTGCTACTTTGGGGCCTGAAATTCGGATAACGCCAATACCTCCGCGTCCGGGCGGAGTGGCTAAAGCGGTAATTGTGGTCATTTTTTTAACTGACTTTTTTAATAAGGCGTTGTTTTAGATGATAAAGATTCATTTCTAAACTTACAGGGTAAATATCGACTGGTTTCAAACTTTTAATCGCTGCTGGGCAATGGGCTAGTTGTGTTTGAACTCTTTCACGAATTTGGCTTAATGAAGCTAAGTCTGCTACTACCTGTCCTTTGCGTAATATGGGAATGAGTAAATCTTGATATGGTTTATCGGCAGATAGGGTGCTATATTCCTCGGTCGCAGCCATATTAACCATTTTGGCTGATCCAACCGGTGGCATGGTTTCATTATAAATCATATCACCGCTAAATTCTCCCTGATTATCAGTGAAACGACGGACTTGTAATAAGCCTGGAGTGGAGACTTTAATCGGTTCTTCTGATAATTTCAGGCGATATTGCCATTCACCGCCCGGTTCACGAATAGCTGAGAGTTTATAAACACCACCTAATGCGGGTTGTTCATAGCTAGTAATCAACTTAGTGCCAACGCCCCAGATGTTAATCTGAGCACCTGCGGTTTTAAGCTCATTTATGAGATGTTCATCTAAATCATTGCTGGCGACAATGCTTGCCTGTTTAAATCCCGCTTGATCTAGCATTTTTCGAGCTTTTTTACTTAGACTCACAAAATCGCCAGAATCTAAACGAATTCCGACTAATTCATGGCCTTTTTCTCGTAACCAGTGCCCTCTTTCAATGGCCTTTTTGACACCATTAAGCGTATCAAAAGTATCAACTAAGAAAATGCAATTATTGGGCATAGCTTCGGCATAAGCTCGAAAAGCCTCATCTTCACTTGCAAAAGACATTATCCAACTATGAGCATGAGTGCCTTTAACCGGAATACCAAAAAGTTTACCCGCTAAGACGTTTGAAGTGGCGGCACAGCCACCAATATATGCAGCTCGACTGGCACTTAAGCTGCCATCTATACCTTGAGCCCGTCGCAAGCCGAATTCTAATACCGGATCACCTTGAGTTGCATAGCAAACTCGGGCAGATTTAGTTGCAATCAGGCTTTGAAAATTAATAATATTGAGCAAAGCCGTTTCTAAAATTTGGCACTGTAACAATGAGCCTTGTACTCGCAATAAGGGTTCATGAGGAAAAACGATGGTGCCTTCTGGTACCGCATCAATATCACATTCAAAGCGTAACTTGCTGAGATAATCAAGAAAAGCCGGCTCAAATAAAGGCTGGCCATCATTACCAGTTAATGTCGCAAGATAATTTAAGTCACTTTCTGTGAAATGCAAATCTTGAAGATATTCAAGTGCTGTCCCCAAACCAGCAGCAATGGTGTAGCCACTTTCAAAAGGCGGTTTACGGAAAAATAGTGTAAATACAGCTTCTTGATTGATTTTATTATTTTTCCAATAACCATAAGCCATTGTTAATTGATATAAATCAGTCAATAAAGCCAGCGACTGGCTATATAATTCTTTAATATGATTCATAAATCAATATCCTATGTTCTTTCGTATTGAAATCAAGTAAGCTATCTCAAAATAAAGGTATATTCACTCACTTAAAAATAATCTTA
>JAUXCJ010000322.1 GCA_030618965.1 Thiomargarita sp. | reverse complement strand
GTATTGCCGAAACCTACCTGAACCAGCCAGTAAAAAAAGCAGTCATTACTGTACCAGCTTATTTTTCCGACTCACAGCGTCAAGCCACCCGCGAAGCAGGAGAAATAGCGGGCTTAGAAGTAGTTAGAATGATTAACGAGCCAACTGCTGCTGCTCTATCTTATGAAGCCGATCAAAAAGCCCATAAACGCATTTTAGTTTACGATTTGGGTGGTGGTACTTTTGATGTCTCAGTCGTCAGCATTGAAGACGACGTAGTTGAAGTTGTCGCCAGTCACGGCAATAACAAATTAGGTGGTGACGATTTTGACCAAAAAATCACTGATCATATTGTCGAACATCTCAAAGAAAAGTCAGGGCTAGATATCCAAGAATCACGTAAAACCATGGCACGGATTAATCGTGCTGCTGAGGCTGCGAAGCGAGCATTGTCTGATCAACCCTTTGTTCTTATTGAAGAAGAATATATAGAAGAGCATAAAGGTGCGCCAGTTCATCTCTCGCTGGAACTCTCCAGAACTGACTATGAAGAGATGATTGCCAACTATATTGACGAAACCTTAGAAGCAGTACACATTGCCCTCAACGGTGCCAATCTCACCGCTTCTGATATTGATGAAATTTTACTCGTTGGCGGCAGTACTCGTACACCCCTAGTTAGCCAACGCCTAACCGAAGAATTTCGCCTAGAACCTCATATAGAAGTTGATCCCGACTTATGCGTAGCCAGTGGTGCCGCAATTCAAGCCGCCATGATTGCAGGGGATGACGTATCAGCATCAGCCGTATTAGTGGATATTACCCCTTATACCTACGGCACCAGTGCCCTTGGGGAACTGAATGGCGAATTTTACCCCTATAAATACGCGCCAATTATCCACAAAAACAGTGCCCTGCCTTTAGCCAAAAGCGAAGTATTTTTCACCATGAGGGACAACCAAAAAGCGGTGGAAGTGAAAATTTTTCAAGGAGAAGATGATGATGCCTTGAACAATATTCAAATTGGCGAATTCACAGTAGAAGGATTAAGCAAAGTGCCAGAAGGTAATCCGATTATCATCAGCTTAGCACTTGATTTGAATGGTATTTTGCACGTATCCGCCAAGGAAAAAAACACTGGACTAGAAAAATCCATTGTCATCGACAATGCCATATCTCGGTTTGAAGGTGCCAAAATGGAGGCAGCTAAAGAGCGGATTAACGAAATTTTTGGTGAACAAACCACAGATGGAATCATTATAGATCAACAAACTGACAATCATCATACAATTGTCCAAGCTCGCGCACTAGTCGAAAAAGCCGAACGTATGTTAGAAGACGCATCCCCAGAAGATCGTGAAGACATGGTAAATATGATTGAATCCATAAACGATGCAATTACCAAAGAAGCCTTAGCAGACTTAAAAGAACCAATTGATCAACTATCTGATATCCTTTACTATCTGGAGTCATAATGGAACGCTGTCCCATTTGCAAAGCTCGCCTAAAAGAAGCCACAACTTGCCCCCGTTGTGGAGCCGATCTTTCAAACGCCTTAAATATTGAGCACCAATCAGAAATATTATTAAATAATGCGCTAAAACAACTGGAAATAGGCAACTTGAGTGCCGCAAAGCAGGCTGTGGAACAATCTATTCAATTAAAAGCCGAACCGCTGGGATTGGCTTTGCTGGGGTTTATAGGCTTAATGCCATCGACTTAATATTCGGAGTGCAAGGTAACCTTGCACTCCTTATTTATAAAATCTCGCCAATTGTTTAAAGGCTCTGAAGTCACTATAGCCTAATGCTTCGCCAAAAGGAAATCCAAAAACTCCCCAGTTTCCGTGATTCTTGGTATTGTGGGAAGTCCATCTGTAAATTCAGCTACTCAATGATCTTATCACCAAGCCAATATATCCTCTCCTAATTTTTCAGGTTTTATTGTAGCAATTTTCGATGTCAGCTTCGCTTTTAATGTTAGCACCGATAGGCACTAAAAAATTACGGTTTTGAAATTGCAACCCATGTCCAGCAAAAAAGAATAAAGCCACATCACCACGATTCAACCGCCTCCCAAATTTTTGCACCGCATTTATCATAACTCTCCGATTCGCATTGCGCTTTAAAGTCACTTTGAAGCCTAAAGAAGTGAGTACTTTTTTCATATCATTAACGTCATTGACGGGATTAGGTAGCGAACCACCAACTCGGTAATCCGAATTCCCAATTAGCAAAGCAAGTCGCTGAGCCTGAACAGGTATCAAAGCAGTTATTAAAAAAATCATACTCAAAAATAAAATTATATAACGCTGCATCGTATTTTTATATCTCCTTTGTTTGCTTAGATTTTAAGTGCTTTTCATTAAAAATACACCTCATTCTACACGAGCCAAAATAGCCTTGCTATAATAAAATAAAGGTCGGTCTGGTCAAACTATTGTTTTTACAATCTTAAAATTAGTCAGAAAAAATCTTGGTGTGTGTGGGGGATTATTCAAGCATTTTATTGTCTGAACTGTGATTCTTGTGATTTTTGTGATTGCCTTAGAATACAAAGTCGCCCAGACTTTTTCTACCGATAAATCTTGATAACAGGCTGGAACTACTGTGGACACTCCATGATAAGTACATTTTTTAGCAAAACAGGGAGCGCAAGGAAAATCAGCTTGTAAATGCGCCTGTTTTGGCCCATAAGTGCCAGTTCGTAATGCCTTTGTTGGACCATATAAAGTCACCGATGGTACAGCTAAAGCAGCCGTCAAGTGAGCCAATCCCGTATCAACACCAACAACAGCTTGTGCTTGTGCCAAAGCCGTTGCAATCGCCAGCAAATTACCTTTAGGAATAAGACTCACATTGGGATTATTCGCTGCTATCATCTTAGCACGAGCATGTTCTCGCTCATTTCCCCAAGGTAAACGCACCGCGAAACCTGCCGCTGTAACACGCTCAGCCAGTGCCACCCAATAATTATCTGGCCAATGTTTGGTATCCCATGTTGTCCCATGTAAAAATATAACTGTGGCTTGTTTTAGCGATTCGCGCTTAAAATAGCTTGAAATTCCATAGTCAGGCGGACTATCAGGTTGTGGATAATCCAATGCCGCCGCAAATAATTGTTCGAGTAACAGCGTGTTGATTTTTTAAAATAGCGTAACGCTGCTGATAAGCCAATGCGGCTAAAGGTTCACGCGCAGAATGGCGATCTAATCCACAACGCAGCCCACGCGCTTTACTAAGTAAGAAAAGCACTTTTGATTAAACCTTGAGCATCAATTACCTTATCATATTG
>JAUXCJ010000391.1 GCA_030618965.1 Thiomargarita sp. | reverse complement strand
CTTCTAAAGCATTGCGTAGTTGTAGCAATTGTGTGGTTAATTCAGCTAAGCGTTTGACAATACTACGTTGTTTTTCATGTAAGACTGGAGCGGCTTCAGCACATTTATTCAAATAATCACGTTGTAGGTTAGTTATAGCTAGCTTTGTGCTAACATCTAGCAAATCCAATTGAGGATAAATACGCTGTAACAAACTACGCGCCTCATTTTCAACCGTCCGCATTTCAGTGCGAACGCCAGGTAACTCTTCAACCGTTTTTTGATAACTGCCTAAACGTTCCCGCAAATTATCAATAGTGGCTTTTTGCGCCAGTAACGCACTTGGAATTTTTAGGATGTCAATTTTGCTTTCCAGTTCACTAATTGCTTGTTGCGCTTGCTCTTCTTGCGTTTGCGCGGTACGTAATACCAATTTAGTTTCAAAATGTTTTGAAGCAGCATCATCTGGTAAAAGAACTACATTTGCGAGATTCTCCCATTCTTCTTTGATAGCCTGATATCGCTGTAATAGAGGGCGAGTGCGTTGGATACGTTCTAGGCGATGCTTCTCAGTATGCAAACTATACAATTGATCAGTTAATTTGCGATGTTGTCGTTGAACTTGATCTAAACTCTTAGCTAGTTTGCTCCATTTATCAACAGATAATGAACTTTCTTGAATCCGTTTATTGGCCTCTTTATATGCACGTATTTTTTTATTTAACAATGGCTTATGGCCGCGTACCTTAAATAATTCTTCTTTTTCCTTATCTAAATTAGCTAACACTTCATGCACTTTTAAATAACCCGTACCCGCCTCAAATAAGCTTTCACCGACATCACCACCACCATTGAGCAAATCTTCGCCACCTTGGCGCAAACGCTCATGATCAAAACAACATAAAGCCGTAAATTGCGATTCTTTCATACCGCAAAAAAAGGCTTGCAAGCGTTCCTCATCTAAGGCTTTATTATCAGCATCAAGCAAAGTATTTTTACGCCCTTTGCGTCGATAACAAAGTAATTCTTCACCCTCGGCATTGAGCAAGCGTGCGCCAATGCGTAATTGATCATTGGCATGAAGATAAGCGTCAGCCGTGCGCTCAGGAATCCCAAAAAATAAATGGTTTAATGCGCGACGCATCGTGCTTTTACCCGCTTCGTTAGCCCCATAAAGAATATGTAGACTGGGGGTAGGGGAAAAATCTAAAATTTTATTGCTAAATAGCCCAAAAGCGATGAGTTCTAATTGTAAAATTTTCATAAATAAGGACAGAATAAATTCATTGGTTACATGGATGGTGGCCTTGATTTAAATAGTGATATTTTGGTTGGGATATAGAAAAAAATTTAAGGAGCGTACTGGGGGGATTAAAAAATAAGTTTCGTTTTTTTTGAAGTGTTCTGACATGATTTTAAAGTGAAGTTCAAAGCAAAATCTTTGAACTCCATGAAAAATTTTTCTAGCGATTAATCGTCAGCAGTTTCTTCTATTTCTGGTCTATCGACTAATTCGACAATCGCCATAGGTGCTTTATCTCCACTCCTAAAACCGCATTTTAGAATGCGTAAATAGCCGCCCGGACGTTCTTTATAACGTGGCCCTAATTCATTAAATAATTTTGTGACGATTTCCCGATCACGCAATCGAGCAAAAGCGAAGCGACGATTTGCGACACTATCTTCTTTAGCCTTAGTAATCAAGGGTTCGACTACTCCACGTAGTTCTTTTGCTTTGGCTAAAGTAGTTTTAATAATTTCATGGCGCATCATAGAAACAGCCATATTTTTAAACATTGCTTTTCGGTGACTACTATTACGATTCAATTGCCTACCAGCATGACGGTGACGCATAGATTTCCTTTTGATTGTTCGTATGAATTTAATTTGAGGATTTCAAAAAATGGGAAATAGCAGCTAATAATTATCCTAAATGATTGTTATTAAGATATAATTGCAATTAATTTTAATCATTTAGGATGAATTAACTACTTTTCTTTATGTAGATTAGGCGGAGGCCAACTTTCTAAACGCACACCGAGAGAAAGACCCCTCGTGGCCAATACCTCCTTGATTTCAGACAACGATTTTTTGCCAAGATTCGGAGTTTTTAATAATTCTTGTTCATTCTTTTGAATCAAATCACCAATATAAAGAATATTTTCGGCTTTCAAACAATTAGCAGAACGCACTGTCAATTCGAGCTCATCCACTGGGCGTAATAAAATTGGATCAATTTCATTCTTTTCTATCTTCGCTTCAATACTGATAGTCCCTTCTAAATCAACAATCACAGAAAGCTGTTCACGCAAAATTGTCGCCGCCATTCTAATCGCTTTCTCAGGATCAATCGTTCCATTCGTTTCCAATTCAATAATAAGTTTATCTAAATTGGTACGCTGTTCCACACGCGCATTTTCAACCCGGAAAGCGACACGCAAAATGGGACTAAAGGAAGCATCTAACTTTAAGGTTCCAAAAGCACCCTCACTATCATCCTGACGTTGACTGGCAGGTTGATAGCCGATCCCCTGCATGACTTTTAAGCTCATCTTCAATTCAACGGCTTTAGTCAAGTTAGCAATGACATGGTCTGGATTACAAATTTCAACATTCTGATCCACGATCAGGTCTTTTGCATAGGCAGGGCCAGGGCCAGTCTTAGCAAGTTCCAATACTGATTCTGTATGCCCTTGGGCTAATTTAATAGCTAAGCCTTTTATATTCAATAAAATATCTGTTACATCTTCTAGTACCCCATCAATATTAGAATACTCATGTAACACGCCGTTAATTGTCGCTTCAACTACGGCGGCACCCGACAAAGAAGACAACAACACTAAGTCGGATCGTAGCCATGTCGTTCT
>JAUXCJ010000439.1 GCA_030618965.1 Thiomargarita sp. | reverse complement strand
GCTTTAGAATGTCTCCAAAAACATGGTGGTTTCCAAATTGAATGTTTATAACATCTTAATAGAGAGGCGATTAATCAAGTCTCTAGTGACTAAATAGCGTATAATTTTTCATTTTAATCGAAAAATTATACGTTTTTTTTTATTTAATTTATGACCCCACCTTGTATTTTTCTAATGGGCCCAACAGCTTCGGGCAAAACTGATTTAGCCCTTTCCTTGGTTAAACAGTTTCCTTGTGACATTATCAGTGTTGATTCTGCGATGATTTATCGAGGAATGGATATTGGTACTGCTAAACCAAGTCCTGAGATTTTAGCTGAAGCCCCCCATCGTTTAATCAATATTTGTGATCCTGCTCAAAGTTATTCAGTGGCACAATTTTGTCGTGATGCTCAGGCAGAAATTGAAAATATCCAAGCCACTGGGCGTATCCCTTTATTAGTCGGTGGTACGATGCTTTATTTTCATAGTTTGCAACAGGGCTTATCAGCACTGCCTTCAGCTAATCCAGAGTTGCGCCAACGTTTGAATCGTGAGGCGGAAGAGATTGGCTGGCTTGCTATGCACCAACGCCTTGCTAAAATTGATCCTACAGCCGCAGAACGTATTCACCCCAACGATCCACAGAGGATTCAACGTGCGCTTGAGGTTTATGAACTATCTGGAGAAACTATAACCGCATGGTATGCTAAAAAGCCTGTCCAACAGTGGTCTCAGCCGCTAATCAAATTGGTCATTGCGCCTAATGATCGTCGTGTGCTACATGATAGAATAGCGCGGCGTTTTGATGCTATGCTTGAACAGGGTTTTGTTGAAGAGGTGCGCGGTTTATTAATGCGTGGCGATTTGACACCTGATTTGCCATCCATGCGTTGTGTCGGCTATCGTCAAGTTTTGCAGTATTTAGCGGGGGATTTAGATGAGGCCAGTTTTCCTGAAAGAGCAATTATTGCTACCCGCCAATTAGCTAAAAGGCAATTGACTTGGTTACGTGCAGAAACCGAGGCGCATTGGTTTGATAGTCAACAAGTAGATTTGACAGAAAAAGTCTTGAAATGGCTGGATAAAAAACTTAATTTTCTCGCTAACTGTTAAATATTGCCAGTTCAGTGTAAAATGGATATGAGAATAAAAAGATGGAGAGCATTATGAATAATAAAGGGCAATCACTACAAGACCCTTTTTTAAATGTGTTACGCAGGGATCATGTGCAGGTTTCAATTTATTTGGTCAATGGCATCAAACTACAGGGATATATAGAGTCTTATGATCAATTTGTGATTTTGCTCAAAAATTCAGTCAGTCAAATGGTGTATAAACATGCCATTTCTACCGTTGTCCCTTCCCATAATATAAAAATTGAGCGCGAGGATAGCCTTGAGCCGGCGCTAGATGAGTAGCAAAGGATATTTTGAGAGGATAATCTAATGTTTGAACGGCATCGCGGAGGTGAGCGTGCAATTTTAGTCTCTATGAGAATGACTCATTTTGCAGAACAGGCTTCGCCAGAAGAATTTGTGGAATTGGCGCGTGCTGCTGGGGTGGAAATTCTGGATCAGGTGACAGGTACGCGCAAGATGCCTGATGCTCATTCCTTTGTTGGGCAGGGTAAGTTGCAGGAAATTGAAATGCTAGTCGCTGCTGTTGAGGCGGATGTAGTGTTATTTAATCATAGCTTAAGTCCTGCTCAAGAGCGTAATTTAGAACGTGCTTTAAAATGTAGGGTATTGGATCGCACTGGTGTGATTTTAGATATTTTTTCGCTACGCGCTCGATCTTTTGAAGGAAAATTACAGGTTGAATTAGCACAGCTAAAGCATTTAAGTACGCGACTAGTGCGAGGCTGGACGCATTTGGAACGGCAAAAGGGCGGTATTGGATTACGGGGGCCAGGTGAAACTCAGTTGGAAACGGATCGCCGTTTGATTGGAGTGCGTATTAAGTCTATTAATAGGCGTTTGGAAAAAGTTGCACAACAGCGCGAATTAGGGAGAAAGGCGCGTCGCCGTGCGGAATTACCGCTTGTCTCCTTAGTTGGTTATACTAATGCGGGCAAGTCAACTTTGTTTAAGCATTTGACTAATGCTGATGTTTTTGTGGCTGATCAATTATTTGCAACCTTAGATTCGACTTTACGGCGAGTCACTTTGCCAGATAAATCTGCACTTATTTTGGCCGACACGGTTGGTTTTATCCAACAGTTACCGCATGATTTAGTTGCGGCATTTCGTGCTACTTTGGAGGAAACCCGTCAAGCGACTTTGTTATTGCATATTGTTGATGCCAGCGATGACGAACGACAATTGCGTATTGAACAGGTTAATCAGGTATTAGCTGATATTGGAGCCGCAGAAATTCCACAACTTATTGTTTATAATAAGATTGATCTGTTGGATAATTGTGAAGCTCGCTGTGAATACGATAGTGAAGGCAGAGTTACCAAAATTTGGCTATCAGCTGTCAGTGGTATAGGCATTGATTTACTTTATGAAGTATTACT
>JAUXCJ010000198.1 GCA_030618965.1 Thiomargarita sp. | reverse complement strand
CCTTTGGAGTAATAATCAGGCATCACATCTTTTCTTAGCATTTTCAAGAGGTAATCTTGTAATTTAGTTTCTACCAGTGCTGGAATTTTATAGCCACTGTCACGTAACCAATTGAATGTTAAAGCAGTATAAGCACTTAAATAGGGGTTTACATATTCGTCTTTGGCTCTGAAATATGCCATGCCGCCATTGGGTGCTTGATATTCTTTAGCTAAAGCGATGGTTGCTTCGGGCAGCGTTTTGCTGTCTTCCCAGTTCAATTTGTCGTCAATATAAGCACGCAAATTATTAAAATGTGAAGCCATTGTCGCTTTACTGAGTTTTTGTTCCCAGCAGGCATAAGGGTAATCACGCATATATTCAAACGCACCTTCTATGCCACCGATAACGGTTGGTGAAGTAATTACGCTTAAGCCGCCGACATCGGTATGAATATCTGTCGGGAACTGTAGCGATTCTGTTACTTCATCAGCGGTTGTGGTGCCGTAGGTGGCTACCGTTGTTGATGCGCGGCGAGGATGGATTGTTAAGCTTTTGCTTAGACCATCTTGTTCTTCGGCAGAGCTTGCGGTTGCGCTGAATGTAATCGTACCCGCGCCTGTGGTTTTTACTGCTAACCATTGTTTATAACGCTTATATGGTTCGGCTTTTAGGGTTGTATTTAGTATGCCATTTGGCAAGTTTACCGGGCCTTTGGCATTTAAAGTTAGGTTTAAATCTTGTACCTTGTCGGTGCGGTTCATTATGGTGAATCCGGCTTGGAACTTGTCACCGTTTAAAACTTGGTTAGGTAAGATTGGGCGAATTTCAATCGGTTGATTAACTTTGAAATTGGCATCTCCTAAGCCCATTAAGTCAGTCGGTGTGACTGCCATGACTAGAACTCGCCAGCCGGTTAGGTTGTCAGGAACTTTAAATTTAATCTGTGCTTTTCCGTTTTTGTCGGTTTTAATCGCAGGATTCCAATAGCTGACGAATTTGAATAGGGAACGCATACTCAAGCTAGAACCGCCATCGCCACCTGCATTTGCGCCTTTTTTCTCAAATTTTTGTCGTCCTACTAGACGCATTAAGAGGCTATAATTTGCCATGTCTAAATCATCAAGCTTATAAAAGCCTTTATAGGGATCAAAGGTACTACGTCCTTGTTTTAATAAGTCAAAGACTGATTCGTCTAGTACTGTTACTGCTAGTTCTATCGGTTCTTGGTTTTCTCCATTTCTTGGTTTTGCCTGTAAATCAACGGAGACTTCTTGGCGTGGGCGATAGACTTTTTTGTCAGTTTTTATATCAACTAGCAGTTCTTTATAAGGGTCTTTGACATTGGTTTGAATGTAACCCATGCGGAATGCTGGTTTACCTAAATCGACTTGATTTTTGCCCAGTGGTTTGGCTACACGCGGTGACATTACTGTTACGGAAACAAAGAAGCCTGGAACATAGTCTGGTTTTACCGGTATTTCGATCAATTCCATATTGCTATCTAAAGTTTGCACCCAGCTTTTGATTGTGCCAAAGCGTTCAATTGTAATTAAGGCTTGTGCGCCTGGATAGGGATTTTTAACTAAATAGCGAGCAGTTTCGCCGACTTTATAGCTGTTTTGTTCTGGCACAATTTCCAAGGTGTTTCCGGGTGCGGTTTCCCATAAGACGTAGCCTTTGCCGACTGCCCATTGTTGTAATGTCGTAGTGTGTGAGCGATTTTTGGTATCTTTAATTGTGGCTATGAACTTATAGCTGCCAGCTTTGCTTGGTATAAATGTACATGCTGTGGCAGTTAGTTCAGATTTGCTTTGACAATTGCCGACTGTTATCCATTTGTGTTCATAATGGGTTAAATAGGCATTACCTGCGCCTTTGACACGAGAAGCTTTGGTGATTCGTTGTTGTATTTCGACATCAATATCAGTATCTGCTACTGGTTTGCCGTATTCATCTACAACTAATAACATCACTTTGGCTTCTTGTTCGGCAGTGAGTAACCAGCTAGTTTCTTTGAGTCCAACGAAGCGGTCTCGTCCAACATAGCGTGCTGTCGCACTATTAGCAATGTCTTTGCCGCGATCATCGCGTACTGCGCTTTCAACCATTATTCGGCCATATAAGATTTTCGATGGTTCTAAGTTGAATGAAGTTTGTAATTGTCCTTGGTTATCAACTTTTTTATCTTCGACGCTGTACACTGTTTCATCATAAACATTACCAAGATTGACATCAAATTCAAAGCCTTTAGCTTCATGGTGAGAAGGACGCAAGTATGTCGGTTTTAGGATGGCATTTATTTTGGTTGGTGCATTCACATAAGGCCCACCAGCATGTAAGTTCGCCGTTGTGTCAACACTTACATGGTCACCGGCGCGGAATAATTCGCCATTGAGTTCAGTGCGTACCCGAAACGGTGAAGGGGTAAAGTCGCTGACTAAAACCCGCAAAGGTCTCCAATTACTATGTTTCTTGAATTTGGCTTTTAATCTAAAGTCATACCAGCCAACCGGGGCATTTTTGGAAATGGTAAATTCTCCATGATAGCCTCCAAATTCTGACAGGCTCAAGTTTTTAACTTCGTGAGCAACTTTGCCCATTGGATCAATTACTTGTAATTGATAACCAGCTTTAGGAGCAGCTACAAAACGTTCATTACTTTGATCACGCACCAAAAATTTATATTGCACCGTATCGCCGACTTTATACACACCTTGGGCAGTTGTTCCCCAGGTGTGAATATGACCATATTTGTCGCGCCTATAGGTAGAAACATCGTATGTTGACATTGAGACGCGGAAGTCGGAATCAAGAGGTAATAAGGCAATATCTTTACCTTTCTGCGAATGAATAAAGAAACGTGCGGTTTTTTGATAGTTTCCATAAACGTAGGCATGGTTTAAATGAGGATCAAGGGTTTCCGTGCCTGGGAGGCGGGCAATACCATTGTTATCTGTAACAGCTTCTACCAGTGTTTTAGGAAAACCGCCATCAGGAGCATAATTATCAAGATAGATTGAAACCTTCACGCCACTAACAGGTGATCCTGTTGCAAAGTTCATAACCCAGACTAGGGTATTATGATGACCAACTTTAGCTTGGACATAAAAAGGGGTGACTTGGCTAAAAAACCAGTTATAATCAGAGGCATGTTTATTATTAACATCCGGTTTGGTTCTAAAATAGCCTTGCACAATACCTGTAGGGTTGCGAATTAAATCACGAATACCCAGTGGCTTTTTATAAGCAATATCTTGTATTTTTGGCAATGAAATAATACGACGTTTTTCAGTTGTCCAGCCATTACTGGTAAATAAATTATAATGAAAGGACATTTTCCTTAAATTGGTTACAACAATAGGCAGTTCACTATCAACACCTTTTTCCAATACAGAAATTTCATGGCTAAAATAATGATCAGGTGGACGATGATCTGTCGCAAAGGCTATATTAATAGATTTAGGTAAAGACCGCCCAAATTCATCTTTGAATATTTGAGGACTGGTGACCGATAATTGATACTTATGAAAAGCCTTTAATGGATCTGGCAACCAAACTTTATAAGTTTGTCCCTTTTTATGCGAGTAATTTAGCGCAGAACGGCTTGACCTAGATTCCCAAGCTAAATTTGGCTGTACTAGCACATTTTCTTGTACAACTTCATTAATCACCGGGCTTGTGAACTCTAAGAAAATGCTTCGCATGGGATTACAACGCCGCCAGTCATTAGGACGAATCTGGATTAGTTTATTTTTTAAAGTACGGCACTTAGCACCAAGAAATTTAAATTTAGGAAAAGTGTGGAAAGAGAGAATGTTGCGTAGCTCAATACCCGACTCAGTGCCTATCATGGATTGAATCCCACTTTCTACTTTGAGTGTTATTCTAGTATCCAAAGGCAATAATTCTTGAGGCGAAACCAGATAAGCAGTATTTTTACTATAACCACGTCGATACAATTCAGCTTGTATCGGCACACGCTGCCAATCAGACGTTTGCATATATAAATGCTTTTCAACCGATTCCTGACTAACTGCCTGATTAAAACTCACCCTAATTTTAGGCATACCGGGCGCACGCCAGGTTTTAAAAGAGGTATAAGTTACAGCGGGACGTTTAGTAACAAATTCATGAAAATAAAGGTTTTCTAAGGTTTCACCCGCTTCTGTCATAATCCCGGGTGCCACCAAGATTTTATAGCGCGTCGCAGACTTCAACCTATTATTCCAATCCAACTGGCAAGCTAAGCTGGTTGTATTGAGCCAACGCCATTGACAGTTCAAAGCCGGGGTGATATTAATAGGAATTTCAGCGGCTTTACGCTCCATTTTGCCCAAAGGCACAACAGCCCTATCAAAGGTTAAAACGATTTGCCGGGTAGTAGTGGCATTATTACCACTTGGTGTAATTAAGTCGGATCGTAGCCATG
>JAUXCJ010000033.1 GCA_030618965.1 Thiomargarita sp. | reverse complement strand
GTGCTCATGCTTTACGCAAGTGGACACGAACAAACCAAAGAACTGGTTGCTATGACACTGAAAAAGCTGGATCTTCCAGTAACAGCCCTGTTTTCAACACTGGGTCGCACAGCAGCACGCACACTGGAAACTAAGCTATTTGCAGATGCCATGCAGGGCTGGTTTGACGACCTGATTACCAACATCAAAGCAGGCAATACCAAAACCTTTAATGAAGTATTATGGGAACCATCATCGTGGCCGAAACAAGCACAAGGTGTTGGCTTCATGGAAGCACCGCGTGGTGGCCTCGCCCACTGGATTGTGATTGAAGATGAAACCATCAAGAACTACCAAGCAGTTGTACCTAGCACATGGAATGCCGGTCCACGCGATGCCAATGGTCAACCAGGTGCTTATGAAGCGGCCTTACAGGATAACCATATTTTGCACGATGCCAAACAACCCGTAGAAATTTTGCGTACCATTCACAGTTTCGATCCTTGTATTGCCTGCGCCGTCCATTTAAGCGATGCGAACGGAGAGGAACTTATCAAGGTTAAGGTGCGTTGATTTAGCAATTATCTTTTTAGAGTTCATTGCAAAATTGGAGAAACATAATGGCAGGAATTTATCAAGAAATTTGGAATGCCGATCAGAAACATAATGGCGTAGAAGCGATTTTAGACACTCAGAACGGTATAATATGATTGTTAAAGGCTTGTGAAAATCGGTGTTAATTGTATTTTAATCATGGTTAATCAGTTAATCACAGTTCAAACAATCCTTGTAATTGCTATTTATCAGATAAGGAGCAACAAATCACTATGCCACAGTTATATCTAAACCGTAAAGATATCAAACAAGATTTTAAAAAACTCATGCAAAATAAACTTAATCGTGAGTTTTATCAACATCTTATAGCTAATTCACCCAAATCTATACTCGCTAAACTGGGCTTGTCGATTTTAGAAGGATTTGATCTGATTCGAGTTGATGCGAGAGAATCGGATAATACTTTTGAAATTGCGCTGGTTTCAAAAACTGAAGAAAAAGTGCTTTATTATAATAAAGTCATTATTGTGACTGATATTCACTTAAATTCTCGTCCAGTAACACAAATCTTATTGTGGCGAACTGTTGATCCCAAATATAAAGGATTAACTGCTGGTTTAGCGGAAAAGATATTTTTTGACTATATTATTGAAACTTATGACATTATAATCAGCGATAACAATCAAACTGAACTGGGGATGTTTTTTTGGCAAACGCGATTATTGCAAGCTATTGATAAAGGTTTGTTTACCTACCTTTATGATTATCTAAAGGGGAATTTACTTAAACTCAATCGCCAAATTCTTGAAGAACTAAATGAAGAAATTTGGGGCGAAGATGATACTTATCAATACCAACTAGCTGTTATTTCTAAATTTAGTTTGAAAGTTAAGCTTTAAAATCAGACCTCCGAGGAGAACAATACCTCGGAGGTCGTTGTCAAATTAACCTCCGAGGTATTGCTCTCCTCGCAGGTTTTTCTTAACTTAATGCCCATCAAGCTTTCTGATAAATTTTACTACCCTTATCTTTGAACTCTTCGGCTTTTTCTTGCATCCCATTTTTGACATAGTTCCGCACATCTTGGGTTATTTTCATGGCGCAAAAGTGGGGGCCGCACATGGAGCAAAAATGAGCTTGTTTGGCTGATTGTTTTGGTAAAGTTTCATCATGGTATTCCAAGGCACGAATCGGATCAAGTCCTAAGTTAAATTGGTCATCCCAGCGAAATTCAAAGCGGGCTTTGGACATGGCATTGTCTCGTATTTGTGAGCCAGGATGTCCTTTGGCTAAGTCAGCAGCGTGGGCGGCTATTTTGTAAGCAATGATGCCCTCGCGCACGTCATGTTTATTGGGTAAGCCCAAATGTTCTTTAGGAGTAACGTAGCAAAGCATGGCGCAACCATACCAGCCAATCATTGCCGCACCAATGCTAGAGGAAATATGGTCATAGCCCGGAGAAATGTCGGTGATTAGTGGCCCTAATGTGTAAAAAGGGGCTTCATCGCATTCTTTAAGCTGTTTATCCATGTTTTCTTTGATTAAGTGCATGGGGACATGTCCGGGACCTTCTATCATCGTTTGGACATCGTGTTTCCATGCTATTTTTGTCAGTTCTCCTAAAGTTTCTAATTCCGCAAATTGGGCTTCGTCGTTGGCATCGGCAATCGAACCTGGGCGTAGTCCGTCTCCTAATGAGAATGCAACATCATAAGCTTTCATAATTTCACAAGTTTCTTCAAAATGGGTATAAAGAAAGCTTTCTTGATGATGGGATAAGCACCATTTAGCCATAATAGAGCCGCCGCGTGATACAATCCCTGTCAGTCGTTTTGCTGTGAGCGGAACATGAGCTAGGCGGATTCCTGCATGAATAGTAAAATAATCAACACCTTGTTCTGCTTGCTCAATCAAAGTATCGCGGAAAAGTTCCCAAGTGAGTTCTTCGGCTTTGCCATCAACTTTTTCGAGGGCTTGATAAATCGGTACTGTTCCTATGGGAACTGGCGAATTGCGTATAATCCATTCACGGGTTTCATGGATATTTTTGCCAGTAGATAAATCCATCACGGTATCGCCGCCCCAACGTATTGACCAAACCATTTTTTCAACTTCTTCCTCAATTGAAGAAGTCGTTGCAGAATTACCAATATTGGCATTTATTTTTACAAGAAAATTGCGCCCAATAATCATTGGCTCAAGTTCAGGATGATTAATATTCGCAGGAATGATGGCACGTCCACTAGCTATTTCATCTCGGACAAATTCTGGCGTTATCACTTTATCCGGTGAACCTTGATTTTCACGTATAGCGATAAATTCCATTTCAGGCGTGATGATGCCTTGACGAGCATAGTGCATTTGTGTCACATTGCGCCCAGATTTAGCACGACGTGGAGAGCGAATATGGGCAAAGCGTAATTTTGCTAAATTGGGATCATTTTGGCGTTGTTGTCCGTATTCTGAGCTAACAGTGGATAAAGTTTCGGTATCGCCCCGCTGATCTATCCAAGCTTGACGTATTGCTGGCAAGCCTTGATGGACATCAATTGTCTGAGCAGGATCAGTATAGCCCCCAGATGGATCGTAGACAATCACAGGCGGGTTGATTTCGTGTGTCTCATTTTCTAACAGGGTATCGGATAGGCTAATTTCCCGCATAGGTACACGAATATCGCTACGACTACCAGTGATGTAAATTTTTTGGGAATTAGGAAAAGGCTGTGTTTTGGATGTTTGATTTAAAATATCTTGAGATTTTGCGCTCATAATTACCTTACTATATATGGAAAAAAGCAGTCGGCGCAAGAATGATGCTTTCCTACACCGGTGCTAGCCGGTTCAGGTTCAAAGGGTTTATTCTCAGCCTATTAAGGCACCCCTAGCTGTTATTTAGATTATCACTTTATACTTGATATGAAAATGAGTCAATTAAAACGTTTAATATTTTCGACAAGTTTTGCTAGACTTAACCTTGTTATTCTTCCTATCTACTCTTTCACACAGGAATAAATTATGCTCCAAGTCGATACTAAACAAGCTCGCTTTAATATGGTTGAACAGCAAGTCCGTCCTTGGGATGTCCTAGATCCACAAGTATTGAATTTAATTTCTGAGGTGCCTAGAGAGGATTTTGTCCCAACGGCTTACCGTAATTTGGCCTTTGCTGATATCAATATTCCGCTGGCACACGATCAAGAAATGATGTCCCCGAAACTTGAAGGGCGAATAGTACAATCTTTGCGGCTCACACCCAAGGATTCGGTACTAGAAATCGGGACCGGCAGTGGCTATATGACTGCATTATTGGCAAAATCGGCTAAACATGTTGACAGTGTGGATATTTATGAGGATTTTGTCACAGAGGTGGCGAGTAAATTGAACGCATTGAATATTCACAATGTTTCTATCAAAACTGGTGATGCGATTAATGGTTGGAATCTAAGTACGCGCTATGATGCGATTGTTTTAACTGGTTCTGTAACCTTGCTAAAGCCGCATTTTCAAGAGCAATTGAATGAAGGTGGTCGTTTGTTGGCAATTGTCGGAGATGAGCCAATCATGCAAGCGCACTTAATTACGCGCATTGCAGGCGATTTTTACACGGAGGCATTATTTGAAACCTTGTTACCGCCTTTGTTGGGAACACCGGAGGGTCATTTTGTATTTTAAGGCAGTTTAAAAAATATAATTATACAGTCGGAGTGCGAGGTTACCTTGCACTCCGACTACATCATACTAGTTCACATTAACTCAACACTATGCCGTGTCTTTAAGATTGGTAAGAAATCTTTTTCAAAATTCTTATTTATGGAAAATCTTTCTTTTTTCCTATCGGCATTTTCTTTAACACTCAGGGTGACGGCTTCAAACCAATGATGCCAATTCTTGTTTAAGAATTCATCAACAGACATATATTGAGTGCCATCAAAAGAAAAACTTAAACCCACCATACCATTCATGATATTAAGAGAAGCTGAACACAGATAAATCTGTTCATCTACACCTCGCAAGTTATTAAAGTGTTCTAGTACTTGTTGGACTTGATCATTCGACACCTTAGCATTAGCTGGATAAGGGAGGCGAGAATATAGTAAATACATATCTTGATCAAATAATTGTTTAGCATCATAAATACTGTATTGATAAGGGTCATCCATTGACCATAACATTACCTGAGCACTCGCGTAATGTATTGTGACATGAAACAAGCCATGATCACTGATCAGTTTGTGCAATATTCCTTGCAGTTCATTCGGGTACTTGTCAAAGGCATTCTTCGTACAAAATTCTGAAGCTTGACGACGTTTGCAATTATGTGGCAATGAATTTCCTTTATCAGACGATATTGCTAAAGGTAAATTACGAAGATCAAAATCAGCCACGATAAACCCTAAAAATTGCTGTGAATCATCACTTACACTATGAACAGCACTTATACAAGGACACCCTGTGTTTTGATTAATATACACAGAAGATAGCATAAAATTACGTTTTAAATTGATCGAATAAGGACGCTTTGATAAATCCTGATTACGATAACTATAATCTATACCATAAGCATTGATGTTAGAACTAATTTGTTTGCCGAATTTATCAACTGCATAAATCAGATGACAGTATGGAATTGAGGAAAAATACGTACTTAATATATTATCCAAACGCTCCAAATCTGACCAACAAAGTACACATGCTTTAGACAATTTCAGCATATTTGGCTCAAATATAGCCTTCAATGCTTTGGATTGTTTTCCAATATCTTTTACCCACATTTGTTATTCTCCATTTATTTTGTATATAGTGTAGTGATAATTCATAAACCTATCAATGAAATTTATTTATATCGTTATTAATTATAAAAAAAGATTATTATTAGCGTAAATTATATTTTTTATAGGTAAGTAATAAAAAATCCCTTTCAATTCTTATAGGTTTTTTAGGAAAATAGGTGATTTAATTATTTATAAAACTAGGTTTACATTTTAACTGAGCGAATTTAATGAAAAAAATACTACAAATCGACGGTGGTGGGATTATGGGTGTCATACCCGCCACTGTGCTTGCACACTTGGAAAAAAAGTTGGGAAAACCCTTATGTGAATGTTTTGATTTGATAACGGGTATTTCCACAGGCGCGATTATTGGGGGGGCGATTGCGGCAGGCGTTCCAACAGAAAAGCTTGTTAGCTTACATGTTGATAAAGGTAAAAAGCTGGTCACTAGACGGCCTTTGTGGAACCCAAAAAACTGGAAGCGCAGTAAATATGATCGCCAACCTTTCTTGGCAGAAATTGCTAAAATAACAACAGAAGATAAAGATGAGTTTGGAAATCCAATTCCATTAAGCGAAATCAAGCTATCAGACTTGAAAACTCGATTTATAAGCTCCAGCTTCAATCTTTGTTCCCAAAGAACACATTTCTTCAAATCATGGGAAGAACATGGAAAATACCCAATTGTCGATGTGATGTCATGGTCTGCGCTATCATCTGCGTATTATTTTGGAGAAATCAACGTAGAGAATTACGAATGGTGTCACTATCAACCGGATCACTATGAACAATGTCAGTATAGTCATGAAGAAGGAAGTGTCAACCTCATAAGAAAGAAGGGTGCTATTTTTCAGGATTCGGGACAAAGCATACACAACAATGCATTGAGTCACCTCTTAGTCGAAATTCTGGCTAACGGTTGGGCGACTCATTCAGAAGATATTTATATTCTCTCATTAGGTGCTGGTAATCTTGATCAGTATATTTCATATCACAAAGCTACTGAAAAAAATAAGCAAAAGCGTTTCCAAAGTGGCCTAACAGCAATTGACAATAATTTCATTGTGGATCAAGTTCTTGCAACTGTTTACATCTCAAGACAAAATCCAAAAATACAATTCAAGCGGATTGACACTATTTTGAAAGAAGAAGAATACGGCATGGATAAAGTTGAATATACTGAACAGTATAAGCAATATGGTATTGAATTATCTTTACAAATAACTGATGATGATATTGAGATACTTCAATCTTAGCATTTCTCCCCCCCCTTCAATCCCCCGCCCAGCGGGAGGGGGCTAGGGGGTTGCCTTTCTTTATAAAAATTAAAAATTATTTTTAAGTTCAATAGAATAATAATGAAAACCAACATAATCCCCGAAGAAATAGAACGTCAACCCTTACACCAATTCACCGAACAAGCCTATCTTGACTATGCCATGTACGTCATTTTAGATCGTGCTTTGCCTCATATCGGTGATGGTTTAAAACCTGTACAGCGACGCATTCTTTATTCAATGTTCGATTTAGGGCTGAAATCTAGTGGCAAATATAAAAAATCAGCCCGCACTGTCGGCGATGTGTTGGGGCGTTTCCACCCTCACGGTGATATGGCGTGTTATGAAGCCATGGTATTGATGGCGCAAGCGTTTTCTTATCGTTATCCATTGGTTGATGGCCAAGGAAATTGGGGATCAATTGATAATCCCAAATCTTTTGCAGCCATGCGTTATACTGAAGCGCGTTTGGCGGCGTATAGTGATGTGCTTTTGAGTGAATTAGGACTGGGTACAGTCGATTGGCAAGCTAATTTTGATGGAACTTTGCAAGAACCCCGTTTATTACCTGCCCGTTTACCGAATATTTTGCTGAACGGGGCTATGGGTATTGCTGTTGGTATGGCAACCGATATTCCTCCGCATAATTTAGCTGAAGTCGTCACAGCCTGTATTCATTTATTAAAATATCCTGAAGCCAGCATTGCCGACTTATGCGCCCATTTACCCGCGCCTGATTATCCTACAGAAGCTGAAATTATTACGCCAGCGGCTGATTTATTAAAAATGTATGAAACTGGCAACGGTTCCATTCGTATGCGAGCAACTTATCTTTGTGAAAACAGTGATATTGTGATAACCGCGCTCCCACATCAAACCTCTGGCAGCAAAATCATCACCCAAATCGCAGCACAAATGATAGCGAAAAAGTTGCCGATGATCGAAGATATTCGTGATGAATCCGATCATGAAAATCCAGTGCGTTTAGTCATTGTGCCCCGCTCTCATCGGGTTGAACTTGATGCGGTGATGACTCATTTATTTGCGACTACAGATTTAGAGCGTAGTTTCCGCGTTAATATGAATATAATTGGGCTGAATGGCCTTCCTCAAGTCAAAAATCTGAAAATGCTACTTTCAGAATGGCTCAGCTTTCGTTTAGAAACCGTGCGTCGTAGATTGCAATATCGCCTTGATAAAATTAGCAACCGTTTACACAACCTCGAAGGTTTATTGATTGCCTATTTAAATATAGATG
>JAUXCJ010000215.1 GCA_030618965.1 Thiomargarita sp. | reverse complement strand
TTGTCTTCCTAAGACCGCTTGGCCTCCGACTTCTAAACCGCAATCGTTGCCTAAACCGCAATCGTTACCTAAACCGCCTCCAGCGAGGGGAACAAAATTAACGATGATAGGCATTTTTTCAATTGTTGTCATAGGAATTATTATAATAACTCCTCTTAAAAAACCAGATCAATTGTTAGAATTAAACCAAATACAACAACAACTTACAGAAGCAAAAGCTCGTTTAGTAGCAATACAAACAGAAATCAATAGCACAATAGCAGAAAGGGAAAAAGTGTTGACACAATATAATAAAGAAAATAAATTCAAGAGATATTGTGAAAATACTCGGTTACGACAACCAGAAATGGTTAATATTCCTGAAGGAAAATTTTTAATGGGAAATATTCAAGGAAAGGGAAATCCTGATGAGCAGCCAGTTCATTGGGTCAATATTTCCTCATTTTCAATCGGACGCTATGAAATCACATTTGCAGAATATGACCGCTTTGCCAAAGCAATGGGCAAAAACAAGCCGGATAGTTCTGGCTGGGAACGCGCAAATCACCCCGTCATCAATATCTCATGGCATGATGCCGTAGCCTATGCAAACTGTTTAAGTCAACAAACTGGGCATAAATACCGTTTACCCACAGAAGCAGAATGGGAATATGCAGCACGGGCAGGCATGAATACGCAATATTCATGGGGCAATCAAAAGGGTTCTGATCAAGCAAATTGTACCGAGTGCAATCCTATTCCTAAAAATCAAACCATGCCAGTCGATTCTTTCAAACCCAATTCTTTTGGTTTATACAATATGCAAGGCAACGTCTCCGAATGGACTTGCTCAGAAGCTGAGAATAAATACCGAGGAAAAGAACAAAAATGTGTTAAGCCAAAAGAACAACAATCTATAATAATTCGTGGCGGCTCTTGGAACAGTACCGCAAAGCAAATCCGAACCAGCGCACGAGCCAGCACCTTGCCAAACGAGCGCAATAATACCCTGGGTTTTCGTCTCGTAAAATAATAAATAACTTATATTACGCACCAGAGTTCCCAGAAAATAACTACAAGGATTGTATTTAAAAATGGATAAGGCAAAATCTAAATAGAACTGGGGTTTTATCCTTTATTAAGTACTGAACCATGAATTATTTTACATAATTGGAGTCCAAAGCTTTAGCTTTGGGCGAGTACCAAAGCTAAAGCTTTGGACTCCAAAATATCTTAAAACAATAAATAACAATAGGAATAATAACATGCCACTACAAACTGGACAAACACTAAAAGCAGAAACATTAGATTACACCCTAACCGTACAAAACAAACTCGGAGAAGGTGGACAAGGAGAAGTCTATATCGTCACAGATGGAGAAAAAGAGTACGCCCTAAAATGGTACAAAGCTGAACAAACCACCGAAGAACAAAAAGAAGCGATTCGTCACCTAATTAATAAAGGAGTCCCGCAAGGAATAGCGGGACAGCGTTTTATTTGGCCGATTGATATTATCACGCTTCATAATAAAACCGGTTCAATATTGTTCAGTATAGATAACAACGAACCAAACCAACAATTTGGTTATTTAATGCCCTTGATTGATACACAAAATTTTGCCGAACTCGGCGAAGTCCAAGCACATTTAAAACCAGCTCCAAGTCTAACTAGCTTATGTGAAATTTCTTATCAAATTGCTAACAGCTATCGCGCACTGCATTTAAGTGGCTACTGCTACCGCGACATCTCAGCGGGAAACCTAATGTTTGATCCAGAAACCGGTCAAATACTGATTTGTGACAATGATAATGTCGGCATCAACTACGAATCTCACTCTCAAGTTTGGGGAACAATGGAATATATGGCACCTGAAGTAGTACTTGGTGAAGCAGATCCATCTACTCAAACTGATTTACATTCTTTAGCAATACTGCTATTTAACCTCTGGGTTTGGCATCATCCCTTACATGGAGAAATGGAATATCAAATATCCGTCTGGGACCTTCCAGCGAAACGTCGGATTTATGGAGAAACGCCAGTTTTCATTTTTGATCCCACCGATAAATCTAACCAATTACCAAATGATCCGGAATACAACACCGCTCGTCAACGTTGGAACTATTGTCCACCTGAACTACAAAACTTATTCAACCGAGCATTTACCAAAGGACTGCATAATCCCTCACAACGTGTTACAGAAGGAGAATGGCAAAGATTATTTTCCCAACTCAAAGATGGAGGAATCACC
This sequence comes from Thiomargarita sp., assembly GCA_030618965.1. Taxonomy (GTDB): domain Bacteria; phylum Pseudomonadota; class Gammaproteobacteria; order Beggiatoales; family Beggiatoaceae; genus JAUXCJ01. Next base: position 2,006 of record JAUXCJ010000215.1, on the reverse strand, counting down.
TGTCCAAATTGTCAGGCTGAAAATTTATGGTGGCAAGGGCAAACTAAACTAGACTGTTGGCATTGCCAAACAACAATTAACATACCGCCCAAGCTAGTTTTTCAATATCCCAGTGGACAACATATTGTATTATTAACCTACAAAGCTGAACTATTTCAAAAACATATACAACCTAATTCCGACACAGCAGAAGAAATTATAGGAAAAGTGGTGCAAAATCCTAAAAACCCTAACATTTGGGGAATCCGCAACTTAACACAAAGTACATGGACAGCGACATTTCCTGATGGAACCCTGACACAAATCCCCCCCCAACGCGCAGCCCCTTTGAAATTAGGCTTAAAATTGAATATAGGAGGTATAGAGGCGGAGATTTTGGCTTAGGAAACTGTTTAATAGACTGGCCCAAGGCGGCGGATTTAGGCTGTTTTTATCCGCCATGCCGATAAGGAATATATTCAGGTTGCCACATCGCCTGTTTGATGAGTGCCCTTAATTTCTCATCCGACAGACGTATCCCCAAACCGGTATCGCGTGCCTCCTTGGCAACGGCAAAAGCAACATTCTCCGAAACAGTTCTAATCTCATGGATATCAGGAAGTAACACTCCCTTGGCAGCAAGTTCTGGCGGTACCATAGCTGTTAGTGCTTTTGAGGCTACAACAAACATTTGGTCAGTGATTTTCGGTGTCATGGATACAATCGCACCTAAACCCATACCAGGGAAAATGTACATGTTATTGCATTGTGAGATTGGGTGTTCAATATTGTTCACAGTCACCGGCGGAAACGGACTACCTGTGCTAACCAGACAATTGCCCTGGGTTGCTTGGAAAGCTTGCTCAGGTGTACATTCGCATTTACTATTTGGGTTAGAAAGCGCAAAAATAATCGGTTTTTCTGTATTCTTTGCCATCTGCGAAAGCACTGCTTCCGTAAATGCGCCTGCCACACCGCTTGTGCCGATAAGGACTGTTGCCTTGGTATTCAGTACGGTATCAAAAAGGTCAACTTTGTCAGATTGACCTATTTGCCAATCTTGGGTAATCGCACGCTGGCGGGCAAAAGGTTCTTGATATTCATGGGGATTCATGTCATCAAAAACTAAACCATTGTGTCCAATCGGATAAATTCGTTCCTTTGCGGCTGCCATGCTTAAGCCTTCTTCCATCATGGCATGCATTAGGATGGTTGCAATGCCATAGCCAGCTTGTCCAAATCCAAAGAATACATAGCGCTGATCTTTAAGCTTTTCATTCTTGCCAGAAATCGCCGCTGACAAAGCCGCAATGGTAGCCGCACCAGTGCCTTGAATATCATCATCAAAAGAACAAATACGCTCTCGGTAACGGTTCAGTAGACGCAGAGCATGATGTTTGCCAAAATCTTCCCACTGTAGCAAGGTGTGCGGAAAACGGCGTTTCACCGCTTTCACAAATTCTTCAATGACTTGGTAGTAATGATCTCCAGTTAATCGTTCGTGTCTGAGTCCTAAATAAAGTGGATCTTTGAGTAGCTTTTCATTATTGGTTCCCATGTCGAGCAATATAGGTAAGCATAAGGCCGGATGAATACCAGCACCGACCACATAAAGGCTGGTCTTGCCAACTGGAATTGCCATGCCTCCAACGCCTTGATCGCCCAAGCCAAGAATGCGTTCGCCGTCAGTGACAACAATGAGATTGATATTGGAAAATGGCGCATTTGCTAAGATTGTGTCAATTTGTGAGATTTGATCGGCGGGTATGTACAATCCCCTTGGCCTACGGAACATGTGGCTATAAGTCTTGGCCGCCTCACCAACGGTCGGCGTATAGATAATCGGCAGCATTTCTTCAGCATGTTCCAGAACTAAACGGTAAAACAAGGTTTCATTGCGGTCAAGCAGGGCGAGCAAAAATATGAATTTTTCAATCGGTGTCTGTTTCAATGAATAGTTTTCATAGACCCGGATAAGCTGTTCTGCAATAGTGGAACTGTGCCTTGGAAAAATGCCATTTAAGCCA
>JAUXCJ010000058.1 GCA_030618965.1 Thiomargarita sp. | reverse complement strand
TAGACAAGTTCAGGAAAGCCGGAAAAAACCCCATATAAAATAAGATAGCTTTTTGGTCGTCTAAAGTTATAAGTTACTTGAGAACAGTTGTCCTAAACCATAATTTTTTATATGGGTATTATATTTATTATGTTAAAATGCCCATTCATTCCAATTAAGGTTACGCAGTAATCATGCCACAACTATCAATTAAACATATTATGGGCATTCTTATAGCCCTGATGTTTCTCATCGGCTTTTTATTTATGAACTCGCTGTATTTTCAGACTGAAGCCGGCTTCACCTATCATTATCAAAACCGGTTGTCAGGAAATGTTGAGATATACACAGAACCTGGTGTTCACTTGAAAGTGCCTTTTTTTTCAGCAGTAGCACGTTATAAGCAAGTAATTACGGTTTCTTTTGGCAATAGTACGACGAAACAGGATGCCGCTATTAAGGTGCTTTTTGCGGATACTTATACAGGACAAATTCCCGCGACTTTCCGCTATAAATTGCCGCTTGATATTGAAAAATTTAGGCAAATGCACAGAGATTTCAGGTCGTTAGAAAACTTGACCCGATCGCTATTGTTTAAAACTTCCCTTGATGTGGTTGTAAATACGGCAACGCAATATACTGGCGAAGAATTTTTTCAGGGGGGTTTAAATCAATTTAAAGCCGCATTATCTGACCAACTTCGCAATGGTATCTATAAAACTGAACGTAGACAGGTTGAAGTCCAGCAAATGTCTTTAGCCCCTATAGGTTTGGGGCAAGAAAGTTCGACACAATTGCGGCGATCAGCAACTTTAGTTTGGAAAACGGTGCCAGTGCTTGGCGATAATGGCAAGGTGCTGCGTCTGGAAAACCCGTTTGAGAAATACGGTATTGAAGTTAATCAAATCGCCTTGGATGGTCCTATACCTGAACAGCAACTTCAACAGTTGTTATCAGAGAAAAAACGCTTAGTAGCTGATCGTATTAAAACGGTGCAGGAGCAAGAAACGGCTAAGGAACAAGCTAAAACCGCCCAACTTCGCGCTGAGATTGAACGCACTAAAGCTAGGCAGCAAGCTTTAAAAACGAAAGAACTGGCTGTGATTGCTATGCAACGTCAAGTTGAAGTAGCAGAAAAGCAAAAGGATAAAGAAGTTATTGAATATAAAAAGGCCAAAGAACTGGCTGAAATTGATAAATCGAAGGAATTAGCCATTGCACAAGCCAATATGGCGATTCAAAAGGCTAATTTTGAGGCAGCGCAATTTGAAGCCAAAGCCATTCGAGAGAAGGGGGTTGCTGAAGCCGATGTGCTTAAAGCCATGTATGAAGCTAGAATTCCGGAAATTTATATAACTGAAATTAAAAGAGATATTGCGGCTATTATTTATCCCAATTTAAAGGGAATCCATGTAACAATGCCGCATAATTTGATTACTTTGGGTGATAAAACTGACAGGCTTCCTACTAATCTTGATGTGTTGTCGAGCTTTGCTACGATTGGTGTTATGGAAGGATTGGAGAGAAAGGCTCTGGAAAATAAGGCTGGGGGTAATTAATTAGCTGGAAAGGGCAATCCCTTATGGTTGCCCTTATTGTAAGTAACGAACAAAACATTTTCAATTTTATGGTATGACTAGACAACCACACGATCAATTTGCAAAACAATATTTAAGTGAGCTACTTGAACCATTAGGAAAAGTTGAAACAAGCCTTGAAATTTCTGGTGAAGCACATTTTGTCGATATATATTTTACGCCGTCTGCTCCTCCTGACAAAGAAACGCTAGGACTATTGGCTCGCATGGTTTCCAGTGATTGCTTACTAGAACCTTTTCGTAATCAACCAACTAAAAATGAAATACGTGATTGTCTCCTCAAACTGTTTTCACTCAATGGCGAGCTACAACGCAAAACCAAACGTAAAACTGGCAAATATCTCAAAGAGGGACAATTGCCTTTTTTATGGATTTTAGCCACTTCAGCTTCAACCGCATTAGTAGACAGTTTAGGTGCTACTCAAGCCCCAGATGATTGGGGCAAAGGCATTTACTTTTTACCTGAAACCTTGAAAACTGCGATCATTGCCATTAACCAATTACCAAAGACAAAAGAGACACTTTGGCTAAGGATTTTAGGAAAAGGTAGCATCCAAAAACAAGCGATTGATGAATTACTGGCTTTTCCTGATGACAACGCTCTCCGAAACTATGTGCAAGAATTACTGTCTATCTGGCGCATTAGTCTAGAATATAAAGACAACTTAACTGAAGAAGAACAGGAGTTATTTATGAACTTGTCACCTCTATATCAACAATGGCGGGAAAAAACCTTGCTGCAAGGCGTTCAACAAGGACTTCAACAAGGACTTCAACAAGGCAGTCAACAAGGCCATTTAGAAGAGCGACGTGATTTTGTAGAAAACTTGCTCCAAAACCGATTTGGTCAGCTTGATCACGCACTGTTGCAAGTGGTTAATCCATTGATCAAATACTCGCCAAGTGAATTATCACAGATACTGCTGCAATTTTCTCGTGAAGAAATATTAGCTAAGTTTAGTCAGAAATAAATTATATCGTGCAAGGTAACCTTGCACTCCTGAGTCCAGTTGGAGTGCAAGGTTACCTTGCAACGAATTTTGACTTATGAGTACTTAGCCGCAACATCCCTCCGTTTTTCATAAGCTTCACGAGCAATTTGTACATCTTCCAGAAACCAAGGTAGTTCTTCGAGTAATAGTGCTTGGGGGCCGTCAACGAGGGCTTTTTCTGGGTGTGGGTGGAAGTCTACCAGTATCATATTTGCGCCCGCAATCACTCCTTGTGCTGTCGCATGTTGTACTTCTAGTAAGCCGTCTGGTGCTTTTATACGGTTGCCGACTGAGTGGGAGGGATCTATGCAAACGGGCATACGGGTTAGGCGTTTAACTACGGGTACATGGGTAAAATCAACCAGATTGCGATGTGGATCGCCTAAATGTGTCTTCACCCCGCGTAGTGCAAATATGACTTGATGATTGCCTTCGCTGGCTAAATATTCTGCGGCATTCAATGATTCTTCTAAGGTAATGCCAAATCCTCGTTTTAGTAAAATCGGGAAATTTTGTTGTTTGCCGACACTTTTCAGTAATTCAAAATTTTGGGTGTTGCGTGTGCCAATTTGCAACATGACACCGGTTGGATGCCCTGTTTGTTCAAGAGCTTGGCGGCTTTCTTCAATGTGTATTTCATGGGTGATTTCCATCACAACTACTTTAATTCCATACTTTCCTGCCAGTTCAAAGACATAGTTTAGGCAGCTTTTGCCATTGCCTTGAAATGAATAGGGATTCGTGCGTGGCTTATATGCGCCCATGCGTGTGCAGGTTTGTCCGTTTTCCTGCAATGCCTTCATCATCATTTCGACGTGTTTTGGGGTATCTACGGCACATAATCCGGCAACAACATGCAGATTGTCTTGACTGAAAGTCACGCCATTGTATTCAAAACTGGAACTGCGATTGTCATCAGCGGCATGACGGCCTAAAATACGATAGGATTGTGATACCCTTACTACACGTTCAATCCCCGGTAGGGCTTCAATATTTTCTTTGGATATTGAAGCCGTTTCTCCAATTAAATAAATTTCTGTCAGTGCTTGTTGGCTGCCTTGCACCTCGTGGATATTGTGTCGTATGTTTGGCAAATTATCCAAATATGCCATAATGTTGCGGTATTCTTCAGAATTTTTTTGGATAGATGGTTCTAGTATGACGATCATTATTGATTTAATCTATTAAAGATAAATTAAGAAATAAGAAATAAGCTCGTGCAGTATAGCATCCATCGCTCCCTCCCCCTAGCCCCCTCCCGCTGGGCGGGGGAACTTACCTCCACCCCAACAGGGGGGGATTGAGGGGGGGTAAATAATTAATAAATAACTAATATGCGTATAACTTTAACTCAACCTGATGATTGGCATTTACATTTACGCGAAGGTATTCAAATGCCTTCGGTACTTGCAGCGACTAGTCGTTGCTTTCGGCGTGCTATTGTGATGCCTAATTTAAAACCAGCTATCACGACTGTTAATCAAGCACTCGCCTATCGTGAGCAGATTGTCGCCGCACTTCCAGCTAATAGTAGCTTTAATCCATTGATGACGCTTTATCTCACTGAGAATATGCCCGTGACGGAAATAGGGAAATTGAAAGATAGTGAGCATGTTTTCGCTGTGAAATACTATCCCGCTAAGGCAACCACTAATTCTGAAAAGGGTGTGGTTGATATACGTCGCGTTTGGGCAATATTTGAGGCAATGCAAGATTATGATATTCCGCTGTTAATACATGGTGAAGTGACAGCTGATAGTATTGATATATTTGATCGTGAAAGGGTTTTTATTGAAGAAATACTTGATCCTTTGATGGAGCATTTTCCGTCACTCAGAATCGTGCTGGAGCATATCACGACTAAGGATGCGGTTGAATATGTGGCGATTGCTAATGATAATTTGGCTGCTACTATTACAGCCCATCATTTGTTATTGAATCGTAATGATATATTTAAAGGCGGGATTAATCCGCATCATTATTGTTTACCTATTTTGAAGGCTGAAAGGCATCGTCAAGCTTTATTAAAAGCGGCGACTAGTGGCAATCCTAAATTTTTCTTAGGTACTGATAGCGCACCTCATGCTCTATCGGCTAAAGAATCAGCTTGTGGTTGTGCGGGTATCTATAGCGCACCTGCGGCACTTGAATTATATGCTGAGGCTTTTGAACAAGCAGAAGCATTGGATAAATTAGAAGGATTTGCCAGTTTTTATGGGGCAGATTTTTATCGTTTACCACGTAATACGGAGACAGTGACTTTGGAAAAACGCACTTGGCAGATGCCAAACGATTTTGAATTTGGTAAAGAAAAAGTAGTACCCTTTCGAGCTGGGCAAGCTATTGCTTGGCAACTTCGGTAGAAAACTAATGCGAAAGACAACCAAACTACCAATTAATAAGCGTTTTCGGGGCTATTTACCTATTGTGGTTGATGTAGAAACAGCTGGTTGGAATGCTAGGCGTGATGCTTTGTTGGAAATATCGGCTGTGATATTACAACGGGATAATCAAGGTTTTTGGCAACGCGATGAAACGTATTTTTGCCATTTAGTTCCCTTTGAAGGGGCTAATTTGGATCAAGAGGCACTAGATTTTTTAGGAGTTGATCCTTATCATCCATTTCGTTTTGCTGTATCGGAAGCAGAAGGTTTAGAGACAATTTTTAAGCCGATACGGAAAGCCTTAAAAAAATATGGCTGTTCTCGTGCAATTTTAGTTGGTCACAATCCTTCTTTCGATTTGAATTTTATTAATGCAGCTTGTTATCGCACCAAAATTAAAACTCCTTTTCATTGGTTTAGCACATTTGATACGGCTACCTTGGGTGGATTGGTTTTCGGACAAACAGTGTTGGCAAAGGCAGTGCAGGCAGCAGGCTTTAATTGGGATAGTGCTGAAGCGCATTCAGCGATTTATGACGCTGAACGGACGGCGGATTTATTTTGTGCAATCGTTAATTTGTGGGATAGAGGGCAGAAGTAGGGGCAATACCCCAGAAAACGTTTAATAATTCAACTTTCGATTGAGGAAAAATATTATGTTAGCCGTTATTCAAAAATGGGATAATAGTTTAGGACTACAATTTCCGCCAGAAATTATCTTAAAAGCCCAACTGTCGCTGGGTGAGGAAGTTTCCGTTACGATGCAAAAGGAACAAATTATTATCAAACCTTTAGCTCAAGGTAAAAAATACAGTTTGGAAGAATTGGTTGCTAAAATGCCTAGCGATTATGAAGCACACGAGGAAAACTGGGGACCACCGGTTGGAAAAGAGGTTTGGTAAATGGCACGTTACATACCCCAAAAGGGGGATTTTGTTGCTTTAACCTTCGATCCACAATCAGGGCATGAACAAAAAGGTAGAAGACCTGCCTTAGTTGTCAGCAACGATTTATTCAACCAACGTACAGGACTAGCAATTGTTTGTTCTATCACTAATACTGACAGAAATGTTCCATTTCACGCCAAGATACCCGAAGGAACATCGCTCACGGGCTTTGTTATGGTTGATCAAGTGAAATCTATTGACTATGTGGCTAGAAATATTAGGTTGATTCAACCGGCACCGATTCAATTACTTGATGAGGTACTTGCCATTTTAGAGGTTTGTTTATACTAATATTCAACTGGTACCAGCAGTGAATTGAAAAATTGAAAATAAACGATTGATTTGAATAAATTATTGTCAATAATCACATAAATCCTTCAAACAACAAAGTGAAATTTACCATTAAAATTTTCGGCACTGGGGTCGTTGAATGGGATCGCTTGAAATTCAAGTGATAACGGTGACAAATAGAGATATAAACAAGTTGGTGATTTGTTCCTAAGCTGCTATGGTACACCTTTATTCTTGCTGTAAATAATCTGCCATCAATTATTTTAATATTTTAATAAATTTACTTAATTATTTCCAAGTAAGCCATTGATTTTAATCAATCCCATTCAACGACCCCAGTGCCATAGCTTGATAATTCAAGATTTATCCTGTTAGTCGAAATGACAAGAGGATATGTCCTGTACTGAGGTTTTATGATAGTAGGACTTACGCATTGACAGATAATATTTTATATGTTTTTTAATAAAAACAAAGTATTAAATTTTTTAAATTACTTGGAGTCGTTAAACTCAGTCCCTTATGTCGCCATAAGAGACTGGTCTACAGAACCGTGCTTGAGATTTTCACCTCACACGGCTCCCCAAGTGCAATTCCCT
>JAUXCJ010000245.1 GCA_030618965.1 Thiomargarita sp. | reverse complement strand
TCCAACTAAACTTAATTGGAGTGTTTTTTTATCCTTGCTTATACCCAATCCTTGTAGTTGTTTTTTTTAGAATTACAGGTTTTTTTATGATTAAAGCCTACTTATGTCTACCATAAATATCATCAAATCGCACAATATCATCTTCTCCCAGATAGCTGCCTGATTGTACTTCAATCATTTCTAATGGTAACTTACCAGGATTTTCTAAACGATGTTTAACACCCAAAGGAATATAAGTAGATTGATTTTCGCTCAGAATCATGCTCTCTTCGCCGCGTGTAATTTTCGCCGTACCTTGAACGATTATCCAATGTTCGGAACGATGGTAGTGCATTTGTAAAGAAAGACTCGCGCCAGGATTCACCGTAATACGTTTAACCTGAAAACGTTGCTCATTGTCAATACATTCATAACTCCCCCAAGGGCGATAAACTTTAGAATGTAGTTCAGTTTCATTGCGTGCATCTGCTTTCAAGCGTGAAACTATTTTTTTGACATCTTGGACATGATCTTTATTCGCTACTAAGATTGCATCCGCTGTTTCGATAACCATCAAGTCTTTAACACCTATCGCTGTTAATAAACGATGTTCTGCCCGCAAATAGGAGTTTTGAACATTTTCTGTTAGTACATCACCTAAACTGACATTACCTTCATTGTCCTGTTCGCTGATTTCCCATAATGATGACCACGATCCGACATCATTCCAGCCGGCATCTAGGGGTATCACAACCGCCGCATGAGTTTTTTCCATCACGGCATAATCAATAGATTCGCTAGGACAGGCTTTAAATGCAGTTGCATCTAAACGGAAAAAATCTGTATCTGTTTTAGCGTTATGAAAAGCTTGTTTGGAAGCAGTCAAGATGTCGGGCGCAAAGTTTTCTAATTGTTTTAAATAGTGTGCCGCTTTAAATAAGAACATGCCACTATTCCAATAGTATTCGCCTGATGCAATATAAGTTTGCGCCGTTTCAAGCTCAGGTTTTTCGACAAAGCGTTTGACGGATAAAGCAACAGAATTATTGATAGCGTCAGTTGCGTTAATATAACCATAGCCGGTTTCCGGAGCATTCGGTACTATGCCAAAAGTCACTAACTGATTAGCCAATGCTAATGGTACACCAGCATTCACGGCTTCAGCGAATGCTTGCTGATTGGCAATTATATGATCGGCTGGCAGGATTAATAAAACGGCTTCAGGATCAGAGGCAATAGCTGATAAAGCTGCCACTGCCGCAGCAGGTGCCGTATTACGTCCCAAGGGTTCCAGAATAATATGCTTTGGAGATACACCAATCGAGCGTAATTGTTCCGCAACCAAAAAACGGTGATTTTCGTTACAAACGATTAAAGGAGCTGATTTATCAGCAATACCTTCTAATCGTTTCAAGGTATTTTGTAACAAGGTAAACTCATCGACTAGCGGTAGTAATTGTTTCGGATATGATTCGCGGGATAAAGGCCATAAGCGGCTTCCTACTCCGCCTGATAATATCACTGGTATTAGCATAACTTTCTCAATTTATTCAAACTTTAAACCAATTCAAAATCAATTTTTTGATCTTCGACATTAACCCGCACGACTGTTATTCGCACTTTATCAGATAGGCGATAAACTTTGCCGCTATGTTCTCCTGTTAAACGCTGTCCAGTTTTATCATAATTATAGTGATCATCATTAAGTGAACTAATATGAATTAAGCCACTCACAAACAGATTTTCTAATTCAACAAATAAACCGAAAGTTGTCACACCGGTTATTAAGCCGTCGTATTCTTCGCCAATTTTGTTTTTCATATATTCGCATTTTAGCCGACTTATGACTTCACGGGTGGCTTCATCAGCGCGACGTTCTGCTGCTGAGCAAGAATCAGCTAGTTTTTCCATTTCTGGAGTTGTATAGTTAAATGGTTTATCTGCTTGATTTTGTAAAAAATGACGGATAGCGCGATGTACTAATAAATCTGGATAGCGACGGATGGGTGAGGTGAAATGAGCATAAGCAGGATAGGCTAAACCAAAATGGCCTTTGTTTTCAACACTATATACGGCTAGTTGTAGGCTGCGGAGTAAAACCATTTGGATTAAACTCAAATCGGGGCGTTGTTGGGATTTTTCTAGTAATTTGGCATAGTGATGAGCTTCGGGCTTATCTCCGCCCCATAACTTTAAGCCAATTCCTTGTAAAAAGCTACGTAATGCCGTCAATTTTTCCTCAGTTGGCCCCTCATGGATGCGATATAAATTCGGTATTTTTCGCTCTTTTAACCATTCCGCCGTTGCCACATTTGCAGCTAACATCATTTCTTCGATCAATCTATGGGCATCATTACGAACAACTGTTTGTATTTCCTTGATTTTTTCTTGTTCATCAAAAATCAGGCGAGCTTCAACTGAGTCAAATTCAATCGCTCCACGTTTTTTACGGCGGTTTTGTAGTAATTGATACAAACTGTATAAATTCTGAATTTGCGGCAAGATTGCTTCTGGTTTGAAATCGCTTTCATTGCCTTTAAGCACTTCTGCTACTTCTGTATATGTTAAACGCGCCGCTGAGCGTATTACGGCTTCAAAATAACGTGTGCGCCTAGTTCGCCCATAATAATCAATCGCCATTTCGCAAACTATACAGAGACGATTAACATTAGGTTTTAGTGAGCATAATTGGTTGGATAAAACTTCGGGTAGCATTGGGATAACCCGATTGGGAAAATATACTGATGTTGAGCGAGTTTGCGCTTCAGCATCTAGTGCGCTGCCTTTTTTTACATAAGACGACACGTCAGCAATGGCAACTCGTAATAACCAACCTTTGCCACGCGGTTCACAATAGACAGCATCATCAAAATCTTGTGCGTCTTCGCCATCAATGGTGACAAATGGTATATCGCGCATATCTTCCCGATTTTTTAACATCTTTTGGGGCACGATTTTTTTAAATTTTGCCGCTTCAGTTAGAACTTTTTTTGGCCATTCATGGGGCAGTTCATGGGAGCGTATGGCAATGTCAATTTCCATCCCTAGAGCATTTTTATCTCCAATTATTTCAATTACTTGTCCGAACGGCTTACTATATTTAGTTGGTGGCGACAGTAGGCGCACGACAACTATTTGTCCATTTTTGGCTTTGCCTTGATTTTTACGGCCATCAATCAGAATTTGATGGGTAATACGCCGATTTTCTGGCTCAACAATGGCTACATTTTGGCCGCGTTTGTGGGAATAACGCCCCACGATTTCTTGTGTATTGTGCTCTAATATTTCAACTAGAGCTCCTTCGCGCCGTCCTTGATGATCACCAATCTGACTAACTAAAGCACGATCACCGTGCATTAAGCGGCGCATTTCTTTTTGGGATAAAAATAAATCCGTCCCATCCTCGTCGGGGACTAAAAAACCATAACCATCAGGATGGGCAATCACGCGCCCTGCGATTAAATCCATTTTTTTAATAAGGCCATAAGCCTTACGACGATTGAAAATTAATTGCCCATCACGCTCCATTGCCCTTAAACGGCGGCGCAAGCCGGTTTTTCTTTCAGAATCCGTTAATTTAAGCAATTCTGCAATCTGCTTGAAAGTCATCGGCTTACCGATTTCTTCCAATTGCTGCATAATGAATTCACGACTGGGGATTGGGTTTTCGTAGTTATCCGCTTCACGTTTAGCAAAGGGATCAACTTTTGGTTTAGGTGAATTTTTTTTTCGACTTCTCATTGACTCTTAATTTCTTTTTGTGTAATAATGCGCGAATTGCCGAGGTGGCGGAACTGGTAGACGCGCTAGCTTCAGGTGCTAGTTCTCGCAAGGGAGTGGAGGTTCGAGTCCTCTCAGCCGCACCAAACTTTCAGTTGCAATATCAATCAAATACCCGATCTTCCCAAGGTCGGGGTTTCGATGGCCTGCGCCGCCTCCTTCTGATGTCTTGGATCGGGAG
>JAUXCJ010000365.1 GCA_030618965.1 Thiomargarita sp. | reverse complement strand
TGGTTTGCCCAAGCCTTTTTTGGGATCTAATCTACACAAGCATTTTTGCATAAGGTAACAATCTTGTTGTACTTTTTAAGATTTGTTTCCTTCCAATATGCCAAATCTTCAGCCGCTTCCGGCTCCCATTTCAATGCTCTCATTTGTCTAAATCAATACTAATATGCTGACCAGATTCATATTGTTTGATACCACGTTTTAAGCTTTCAACATTCTTTGAAGATTGTGAAATATAGGCAGTTTCATCAAAATCAGGGCCAAGTTCGTCATCAATTTGCTTATCTTCACGGTAAAATTCACGCGCTTGGTTGATCAAATTCAAATTTGCTGTTGCTTTATGCCCCAGCCAAATTGACATAATACCAAATGGTAAAGCGGCTAAAGCCATTAACCATCCTTCTTGCTGTAAAAGCAAAAAAATAATCAATGTCAGGAGAAAAGTAATCGCTTGTACAAACACTCTGATACTTTCCATGTTCAGTAATTCAATATCTCCAGCTAATTCAAAAATATATCTAATTTCTATTTCATCAATGCGTTGTTCGCGCTTTTTTAATGCTGAGGAAATGTGGGCAAGAAAATTATTGATCGGTTTTTTAAAATAACCTTCTATCGCAAAGGCAATCGCTAACCAAGGAATGGTTGCAAATATGAAATTATCACTCATTTTTCCAATCTCCTTCTGGTGTTAAAACTGTAGATTATACTGATTAAGTGACAATTATATCAATCGTAAAAATCACAGTGTCGTTAGGAAAAATATTAGTTCGACGTTTTTTTTTTAATATAGTTTACTCAATCAAACAAGGCTACAATACCTTACGCAAAAGCAGTTCAGCATAATCCGCCACAATAAAATCATCGAACTGCCCCACTTCTATAAATCCCACTTTTTGATAAAAATGCTGTGCATCAAGATTAAATGAAGAAACCAAAGTCCAAAGATTGCGTAAATTGTTTTCGCGTAATTCCGACTCAAGCCAATTAATCACATTACGCCCAGAGCCTTTCCCCTGCTGAGAGGGAAATATAGCTAAGAGTTCCAAGCAAGCCCCGCGTAACCAAGGATAGCGTACACACATAAGCCCGACAATTTTTTCAGACTCCACCAAGGCATATCTATAAAGTAAAGCATCAGGGCGGTGCAAATAATTTGACAGAGTATCAGCCGAATAGCCTAATGTACACCAAGGTTCCATCTTGACGAGGCTTTGACTTATGGTGAACGCCTCATCGGGAGTCAACAGGCGTAGATTACAGGCATTAAGTGTATAATTTGGTTGTGTAAAAGGATATTTATACATAAAAATGAGAAAAGTTAGATAAGATTGGGAAAATTGCGATTAATGAAGTAAACAAGATTTTTTCGAGGAGTTGGAGTGCAAGGTTACCTTGCGCGACACCCCGTGCAAGGTAACCTTGCACTCCGACTAATTTGCTTATCTTCACGGTAAAATTCACGCGCTTGATTGATCAGATTCAAATTTGTTGTTGCCTTATGCCCCATCCAAATTGACATCACACCAAATTGTAAAGCGGCTAAAGCCATTAACCATCCTTCTTGCTGTAAAAGCAAAAAAATAATCAATGTCAGGAGAAAAGTAATCCCTTGTACAAACACTCTGATACTTTCCATGTTCAGTAATTCAATATTAGCAGCTAATTCAAAAATATATCTAATTTCTATTTCATCAAGGCGTTGTTCGCGCTTTTTTAATGCCGAGGAAATGTGGGCAAGAAAATTATTAATAGGTTTTTTAAAATAGCCTTCTATCGCAAAGGCAATTGCTAACCAAGGAATGGTTGCAAATATGAAATTGTCACTAATTTTTCCAATCTCCTTAAATCATAAAAATCACAGTGTCGTTAGGAAAAATATTAGTTCGACGTTTTTTTTCAAATATAGTTTACTCAATCAAACAAGGCTACAATAAGTACTGAACCATAAATTATCAAGTATTTTAGCTACGCTTACTTCGTTTGGAGTTCAAAGCAAAGCTTTGTAAATGGGCTAACAAAGCTTCGCTTTGAACTCCAAAAAGCATTAAAACTTATGGTTCAGTACTTACCAAAGTTCAATCCTTGATCCAACAAAACTTGTTGCACCTCAGCAAAAGAACTTAATAAACTCGACCACTGGCTGATCGTTGAGCCCAGTAATGGGGTGCAGCGTTCGTGAATACCTAATAATATGAGACCCGCATAAATTCCACGATACCGTTTTCCTTTACGTCTATCACAAGAACGACGATAATACCTTGCTTGGACCTGGATTAACAATCCGCTCATTGTATAAAGCCAGACTGGAACTAATCCTTCGTTTTTGAGGCGACCTGAACAGGGTTTAATCAGTTCCGCTTCTCTAGCTTTAGCTTCATTAGTATCAAGATTGGCTTGTAGGTGCTTTTGTAATAATAGGGCGGTTAAGTTTTCCATAGCTTCGCGTAGGCTACGTTCCAAATGTTCCAATGCTTCTGGACTTTCTATATGTTGTGGGGTATGTTCTAATTCCTCTATCCTTTTATAAGCGGCTTGTATTTCATCAGAGTTTGCTCTACAATTATTGGTGTCCAAATCATTGTTCAATGTACTTTCTCCTGGTTTTGGTCGATTGGGATTATAGTGTCAATGATTTGGATTTATATTGCAAGCTTCAATCCGATAACCCTGAAAATGGGAATGCGCCCAATATATCTTATACCAATTCGGGATTGAAATGCACATTATAAAGTGATGACAATCATTTGTTTATGTCAACTCATAAAATGGGTTTCAATCCCGAATTGGTATTAGACACTTGTGCTGGTATCTTTGGAGAGAATTGAGAAATTCATCTCATCTATGTCTCGCCCTTTCAGGGCTTAAATTTTAAACAAATCCTAGGGCGTTGCCCTAGTACATTGTCAAAAGGTTTTTGTCTGGTATAATACTTCCCAAATCCATAAGGGAAAGTTTAATGACAAAAAAATACATTGTAGA
>JAUXCJ010000002.1 GCA_030618965.1 Thiomargarita sp. | reverse complement strand
ATCATAAAAGGATACCTTAATTATGCCCCGTTTGATTATTTTTGTTATCAGTCTCTTTTTAGTGATTACTAGCTTATGGCTATTTAACTTTGGACAAGGTGAGATTAAAAGTATCCGATTATACACCCCCTCAAAACGTCTAGCTTTAGTCATTGGTAATGCCGATTATGAGCATAAGCTAGCTCATCCTCTCAACGATGCCAAAGATATGGCAAAAGCACTTGAAAAGTTAGGTTATGAAGTCATACTTAAATTGAATCTTAATCAAAAAGATATGATAAGCGCAGTGCAACAATTTGGGGCAAAGCTACTTTATCAAGGTGGGGCTGGATTATTTTACTTTTCAGGACATGCCGTACAAAAAAAAGGCCATAATTACCTCGTACCCATTGATGGCAATGATAAGATTAACTTTGACATAAATCTGGTGTTGACACAAATAGAACAAGCCAAGAATCAGATCAATATCATGATTCTTGATGCCCCATCAATAGCCCCTATGCCTGCTTCCAGAGGAACATTGATTGCTTTGGCAAGTGCGCCTAATACTGCTACGAATAATTCTCCAGCGGAGCGCAATAGCCTTTATACCAAATATTGGTTAGCAGCCTTACGAGAAAAACCACAATGGCCAGTGACAGATTTATTAATGGCTGTGCGTTATCAAGTCATGGAAGAAACCAAGCTGCAAAAAGTGCAACAAGTCCCTTGGGAATCTAGCGCGATGATGGGCAAGTTTTGTTTTAGAAGGTGTGCGGATAAAACTGGTGATTTCAAATTGCAACGCGCTCAATTGGAACTGCAACATGCAGAGGAAAAAATCCAAGAACTAGAACAGCAATATGCGAAACTAAAAAACCAACCTGCTACATTAAGAAAGCAATTACCCAAAGAACTGCCATTACTGACTAACTCAGATCAAATAAATACAGTGTCGCTTGATGAAGAAGATCCGATGAACTTTGCAGCGATTTTTAATCCCACACGCGAGATGTTTGAAGATACGAAACAATTTCAAGCACGCCGTCAGCAATTATTGGATCAATTTAATCAAGCAGTGGCAAATCGTGATCGACGCTATCAAGCAGGAATAGTTCATCTCAAGAATTATGACGCCGATCATGAACGCTTATCTGTAAAGATTAATTGGCAAGCTGCTTGGGTCAATAAATTACTCGGCATTCTCCCTGAATACGGCACAATTATTAAGCTCGCGCCTGCTGATGCTGAAGCCGTTTGGGAAAATGGCCGGAGCAAGCCTTTGTTTATCAAGGTTAAATATAATAGTGATAATCTCAAAGTAGAAGGAATTTTGATAGAAGCTCAACAAAAGTGGACTATTCATTTACCCCCAATACTGCCTAGTCGTGAACTACCAGAAATTGAAATGGTTAGGATTCCAGCAGGACAGTTTCAGATGGCAGCTAATTATCAGGTGACAGTAAAAAGTTTTGTCATCAGTAGTCATGAAATTACTTTTGATGAATATGACTACTTTGCAGAAGCCACTGGTAGAGAAAAACCTTCAGATAATGGTTGGGGGCGTGGCAATCGTCCAGTGATTAATGTCGGTTGGGAGGATGCTAATGCTTATGTTGATTGGTTAAGTCAAGTCACTGGTGAACATTATCGTTTACCAACTGAAGCTGAATGGGAATATGTCGCTAGAGCTGGCACAAATACGAATTATTGGTGGGGTAATAAAATCGGTTCTAATCGGGCGAACTGTCGTGGCTGCGGTAGCCAATGGGACGGTAAAAAAACGGCACCAGTCGGTTCTTTTGAGCCAAATGCCTTTGGCTTATATGATACAGTAGGCAATGTTTGGGAATGGACTTGCTCCAAATACGAGAAAAAATATACCGGAAAAGAACAACAATGCTTAGATGACAATAGTTCAGAAGAAAGGACATTTCGCGGCGGAGCTTGGCACGATAGCCCCAAGATGGCACAAGTCACCGCTCGTGGTGTTGATGGCTGGTTCATTTTGGTTCGGGGAGATGTGCTAGGTTTTCGGGTTGTTCGGGAGTAATTCTCTGAGCTTCTAGCACCGCATTAAATATCCCCTCATCACTAGCACTAGCTGCAACAAATATAGGCGCATGAATTCCTAATTTTTTTGCTTTAACAGCTATACGCTCACTCATCACAACGAGTGGCGTATTTTTAACCCAAGATTGCCCTTCTAACATATTTAATAAGTGTTTTAATCCTTGTACACTGGTAACGGTTATAATATCAACTGGACTGATTTTAGCAGGGGTAGGCGGTTGAATGCGCCGATAGACATTGACATAGTTCACAATAGCACCCCGTTGCTGTAGCGTTTTTGCCAATAATTCGCGTCCACCTTCGCCTCGAAAAATTACTATTTTTTTGCCTGGTATTTTCTGTAATTCAGGCATTTCTAGTAAAGCTTCACTATTAAAGGGAGGCGCAGGGCAATGTGCAGTAATTCCTGCAACTTTTAATGTTTCGGCAGTGCGTTTGCCAACTGCAAGTACTTGACATTGTCGCGGTAAATCTAAGCTGGGTAGTGCTTTTTCGACAGCGTTAGCACTGATAAAAATGGCGAAATCATTTAGATTACAGTTTAATAAAGGTGTTTTATCTTCGATTTCAACAATTTCTATAACTGGTAAGCGCATAGCTTCGCCGCCTTCCGCTTCAATCATTTGACAGAGCAACTTTGCTTGATTTGTCGGTCTTGTGACTAATACTTTGATTTCGTGTAAGTTTGCCATTTAAAATCTACGCATATTCAGAATAATACCGATTAATGCTGTTTGAAATAAGCTTCCAGTACTTTCAATTGTTCTGGTTTAAGCCCAGTTAAAATTTCTTCTGGTTTCAACCCGACTAATCTTTCTTCTGGCTTGAACTGATACAACATTTCTTGTTTATCTTCTGGTTTAAGCCCTGCGAAAATTTCTTCTGGCTTTAAATTAGCCATATACGACTTACCCCATTGTTCTCCCCATTTGGAAATTAGTTCTGGTGTTAATTCCATATTCATATCGTCTCCTTTTTTGAGTGTAAACCATAAGCCTTTGAGTCCATCAAGAAAGCATTTTAAATTTGTTGTTAATGAATTATAATTTTGGGTTTCCAAAACCTCAAACGCATGTTGTTTTTCTTGACGATGACTGGCAAAACATTTGACAAAGGCATTATGCGGTTCATTTGATAATTCATTTAAAGACAATAACACTATATGTCTATTCAGATCGAACTTACTACGATAAACACCAGGGTGTTCGGTACTTTGATAACCCCGTTTTTTTAGCGTACTGTTTTGCGGTTTTTTAGCACTCAACAAAAAACTTTGTACTCGCTCACGGCTCAATGTTTGGTGTTGTCTATAAAAAAAATCATAGCCAACAGCTTGCATAAGAGCATCCTCATTGATTGACTCTGTATATTTAAATTCTAGCAAAATATCAGATGCTTTTGAATCTCGAATGCCATCTGGTAAAAGTTCCCGTTGCTCAGCCGTCCATTCTGGCTCCTCACGCCTGAGCAATAGTATATCAATTTTTGGCGATTCTGCCATTACATCGACTTCGGTGGATACATGTATATTAACTGGCGAAAGCAAGTTTTTTAATAATGTACCAAGTAGTTCATGCCATTTTGTTTTAGTTTCGGTTTTTTCAGTTTTTTTCATCAATAATATCTGTGCATGGGTTAAACCGACAATTTAATAACTTCTCGAATCACTGCTTGAATAGCGTTTTGGTTGTTATTGCTAAGTGCTGTGCTAATGTGTTGTGCAATGGTTTTTTCGGCTTTAATTGTATCCAGTATTTTTAAGCCTTTTGCGGTTAAAATAACGCCTATAAAAACTGTAAAATCCAGTTCTTGATAATGAATGAAACCTTCTCGTTGTAAAAAACGAATACTTGCAAAATAGTTATCTGTGGTTTCTTCATCAAGAGATTCGCCGAGTTCATCAATCAGAATATCCATGCCTCTGGGGAATTCTTGGTAAAGTTTTTCAAAGACTAATGCTGTACATTGGTCAAAATCATCTCGGTTAGTTTTTGTCATTTTTTTTATTTGCCAAAATTTTCAATATGACATTCTAAGGATTTCGCTTGTTTTACCGCATTTCCAATATAAGTCGCAGGCGTTAAGTTAAGTAAGCGCGTTTTTTCATGATCTGATATCGGCAATTCTCCAATAAAGGCTTGCAGACGTGCTTGATCAATGCCACGCCCTCGCGTTAATTCTTTCAGTTTTTCATAAGCTTGTTCGATGCCATAACGTCGCATTACCGTTTGAATAGGTTCGGCTAAGATTTCCCAGTGTTGATTTAAGTCAGCTTCAATCATGGGGCGGTTTACTTCTAATTTACTGATACCTTTTAGACAGGAATCATAAGCAATTAAGCTGTGTGCTAAGCCAACGCCGAGATTGCGTAATACGGTGGAATCGCTTAAATCTCGCTGCCAGCGACTTATGGGTAATTTTGTCGCTAAGTGATTAAATATGGCATTCGCTATGCCTAAATTGCCTTCGGCATTTTCAAAATCAATCGGGTTGACTTTGTGAGGCATGGTTGAGGAGCCTACTTCTCCTGCAATGGTTTTTTGCTTGAAATAGCCCAAGGAAATATAAGCCCAAGTGTCACGGCTAAAATCTATCAAGATGGTGTTAAAACGGGCGATGGCATCAAAGAGTTCGGCAATATAATCATGTGGTTCAATTTGGGTGGTATAAAGGTTCCTTTCTAAACCTAGTTGCTTAAGAAATGCTTGGGCTATGTGTCCCCAATTAAGCCTTGGATAGGCGGCTAAATGGGCATTGTAATTGCCCACTGCGCCGTTAAATTTGCCCATTATTTGCACTTGTGCGACTTGTTGCTTTTGCCGTTGTAAGCGGTAAGTCACATTAGCGAGTTCTTTGCCCAATGTAGTGGGAGAAGCGGGCTGTCCGTGTGTGCGTGACAGCATGGGAATATCTGCATATTGCTCTACTAACACTGTTAGTGTTGTTAGTATAGCTGTCATTTTGGGCAATATAATTTGATCACGCCCTTCTTGCAACATCATGGCATGGGCCAAATTGTTTATATCTTCTGAGGTACAAGCAAAGTGAATAAATTCACTGATAGCTAGAAGTTCAGGATAAACCGCAATTTTTTCCTTGATAAAATATTCTACAGCTTTAACATCATGGTTAGTGATACGTTCAATTTGTTTAACCCGTTGTGCATCCTCAAGCGATAAATTTTCGGCAAGCTCATTTAATACTGTTTTGGATTCCTTGCTTAATGGCGGTACCTCAACAATGTGTGGATGGTCAGCAAGAAATTGTAACCAGCGAATTTCGATTAAAACTCGATAACGAATTAGGCCAAATTCGCTAAAAATAGGTTGTAACGCTTTGGTTTTATTATTATAACGTCCATCAATAGGGGAAATAGCAGTGAGGGTAGAAAGTATCATAGTGGTTATTGTTTTGAGTTGTGTGATTTATTTAAGTTATTGGGAATGCGAAAGGTAGTTGTTTCTGGCTCACCTTGCATTTTTTGAACGCTTTCTACACCAAACTTTTTCAAGCGTTGCAGCACTTCTTCGACTAAAACTTCAGGCGCAGATGCACCCGCTGTGATGCCTACGGTGGCTTTATCAAAAAACCACTCTGATTTTAAATTGTCAGCATTTTCAATTAAATAAGAGGTAATGCCGACTTGTTTACCCAGTTCTTGCAAACGATTAGAATTAGAACTGTTTTGAGAACCAACCACCAGTAATACGTCAATATTGGTGGCCAGTTCACGCACTGCATTTTGACGATTTTGGGTGGCATAACAAATATCGCTTAATGCCGGCCCTTTAATTTCAGGAAAACGCGCTGTTAAGGCTTCAATCACTTCGCGGGTATCATCAACACTCAAGGTTGTTTGTGTGACATAAGCGACACGTTCAGGGTCTTTCACTTGTAAGTCCTTCACTTCTGAGGAAGTGCATAAGACATGTACAGTACCTTCCACGCTGCCGCGAGTGCCTTCTACTTCCGGGTGTCCGGTATGACCGATGATAATGATTTCAAAACCTTGTTTGGCATAGCGTTGAGCTTGCGAGTGTACTTTTGTTACGAGGGGGCAAGTGGCATCAATCACTTGTAATTGGCGTTGTTCGGCTTTTTTGACGACTGTTGTTGCGACGCCATGAGCACTGAAAATACAGATTGCATCAGAGGGTACTTCGTCTAAGCTTTCTACAAACACAGCACCTCGTTTTCTTAAGTCTTCGACTACATAACGGTTATGGACAATTTCATGCAAAACATAAATGGGCGGAGTGTAAATTTCAAGCGCACGTTCAACAATTTCTATTGCGCGTACTACCCCGGCACAAAATCCACGCGGTTGAGCTAGTATGATATTCATGTTTTTTAGTAGGGGCAATCCCTTGTGGTTGCCCTTTTTTTTTTATAAGTCGGGAGGATTTTTTTCTGCAATGGCTGGCACTGTTGCCATATCAGATAAGACTTCGGCGATATGATAAACTTTGACTGCACTATTTAACCGCTTTAAGCGTCCAGCTATATTCAGTAAACAGCCCATATCTCCAGCTAGTAAAACTTGCGCTTTGCTGGCATGAATATTAGCGACTTTGTCAGAAACTATACGGGTTGAAATCTCGGGATATTTTACGCAAAAAGTGCCACCAAATCCACAACAAACGTCAGATTCTTCCATTTCCTTTAATTCTAATCCTTGAACACTGTTTAATAATTGCCGGGGTTGTGCCTTAATGCCCAATTCACGTAAGCCAGAGCAAGCATCATGGTAGGTAACTGTTTTTTCAAAACTGGCATCTACTTTGGTTATTCCACAAACATCAGTTAAAAAACTGACTAATTCATAACAACGTTCTGCAAACGCTTGCGCCTTCGCTTGCCATTCACTATCATTTTGAAATAATTGGGGATAATGTTTTTTGAGCATCCCTGCACAGGAACCAGAGGGGGCGATAATATAGTCAAATTCATCAAAGGTATTAATCACTTGTTTAGCTATGACACGAGTATTTGCTAAATCACCATTATTATAAGCAGGTTGCCCACAACAAGTTTGAGCGGTGGGCACTTCAACTTGATATCCGGCTTTTTCTAAAAGATTAATAGCAGCAAAGCCAACATTGGGGCGAAATAAATCAACTAAACAGGTAACAAATAATCCAACACGGGGGGAATGTGACATAAGATTATATAGAAAATAAATTTCAAAGCTAAAAAGACCTCAGAGGTTTTTAAAACCTCTGAGGTCTGTCTAAGTTTCGGCAGGTACAGCAGCATCAAGCATTTTCTTCAGTTCGCCTTTTTCGTACAACTCCAAGGTGATGTCACAGCCACCAATTAATTCACCATTAATAAAAACTTGAGGAAAAGTTGGCCAATTAGAATATTGGCGCATATTCTGACGAATTTCGGGATTTGCTAATACATCCACAGAGGAAAATTCGACACCACAAGCTTGTAAAGCTTGGACTGTGCGTGCAGAAAAACCACATTGTGGTAGTTGTGGCGTTCCTTTCATGTAAATAATAACTGGATTATTTTCTACTTGCTCTTTAATTTTGTCTAAAACATTCATTGAATTGGGATTCTCCATCCAAATAAAAAATATATCTCAAAAACATTTAGTGTAACATGCCAAAAACTAACAAGCCAAAAGCTTTAGTCAATTTATTAAAAAATTATTTTTCATTTAGTTCTTTAGCTTGACGATAAGCCTCCTCAGCTAGACTAATCGCTTTATCCACCTTGCCCTCAAGTGCTGCAAATTGTGCCTTTTCTAATAATGTTTGACCCATATTATTTGTTATCAAGCTCAGTTTTTGCCAAAGCTTTTTAGCACGTTGAATAGCAATGGCGACATGATAAGCATTGAGCGCTTGCTTTTTTGCTAATATAGCAGCTTGACGTGCTTGTTTAAATTCACCCGCCTCCAAATTTTGTTCTGCCTGTGTTAATTGTTGTTTAGCTTTTGCCCAAGTTGGAGGCGTAATTGAGTTGGCTTTGACATAACGAGCGGCTTGCATGGCTTGACGAGCATCACTCATTTCTTGCATAGGCGCAACGGTACATCCTGCTATTAGCAACGTTAGGATAAACATAACTCTATTTTTTTGTAAATAAAAATAGTACATTTTTTTCTCCTTACTAAGGGAAAAAATAATTTAATTTAGTTTAATTTAATTTAGTTATATTAAGGTATTTAGATGTCAGAAATTTTAGTACTTTATTACAGTAGATATGGGGATGTTGCACAAATGGCACAAAAAATCGCACGAGGTATTGAAGAAGTCCCAGATTGTCAAGCACGGATTCGTACTGTACCAGAACTGTCTCAAACCTGTGAAGCGACGACCCCAGATATTCCCAATGCTGGCCCCCCTTATGTGTCTTTTGATGATTTGGAAAATTGTGCTGGCTTAGTATTAGGCAGTCCCACTCATTTTGGCAATATGGCAGCACCTTTGAAGTATTTTCTTGATACAACTAGCAATTTATGGTTATCAGGTGGGCTGGCGGGCAAACCTGCGGCTGTTTTTACCTCGACATCAAGTTTACATGGCGGACATGAAAGTACTTTATTATCTATGATGTTGCCCCTATTCCATCATGGCATGTTGATGGTGGGCTTGCCGTCCACAGAGCCGGATTTGTTGAGCACACAGACTGGGGGTACACCTTATGGCGCAAGTCATTTAGCCAGTGGTAGTAATAGCAATTCATTATCTGATGAAGAACAACGCTTATGTCGTGCCTTGGGTAAACGTGTCGCAAAAATTTCCAGTAAATTGCAAAGCTAAAATGCTTGTAGTACTCCAGTTCAGCCTATATTTTAGCAATATACTCAAGTTTAGTACACTCTTATGACTGAATATCTACTGATTTTTATCAGCACTGTCCTTGTCAATAATTTTGTTCTAGTTAAATTTTTAGGACTATGCCCTTTTATGAGCGTGTCCAGTAAATTAGAAACAGCGATAGGCATGGGACTCGCTACGACTTTTGTATTGACTTTATCCTCAGTGAGCAGTTATTTAGTTAATGAATATCTATTGATACCGTTGGGCTAGAATTTTTACGCATCATCGCATTTATTTTAGTCATTGCGGTTGTGGTGCAATTCACAGAAATGGTTGTTCATAAAACCAGCCCGATGTTATATCAAATTTTAGGTATTTTTTTACCATTAATTACAACTAACTGTGCCGTATTGGGAGTAGCATTATTAAATGTACAAGAAAAACATGGCTTTATAGAATCTGCCGTTTATGGTTTTGGTGCAGCCATTGGTTTTTCGCTGGTATTGGTACTGTTTGCTGCAATACGTGAGCGTGTCGCGGTGGCAGATGTCCCAACAGCTTTTAAAGGCGCACCAATCACGCTTATATCCGCTGGCATTATGTCAATAGCATTTATGGGCTTTTCGGGGTTAGTGAAATGATGACGGCCATTGCATTGCTTGCTGGACTCGCCTTGATTTTCGGATTATTGCTTGGTTATGCCAGCGTGCGTTTTAAAGTTGAAGGCGATCCCGTTGTTGATCAAATTGATGCGATTTTACCACAACAACAATGTGGAAAATGCGGTTATCCCGGCTGTCGTCCTTATGCTGAAGCAATAGCCAATGGTGAGGCTGAAATTAATCTCTGTCCGCCAGGTGGAGAGGCAGGGATGTTAGCCTTAGCCAATTTATTAGATCGTGAGCCTAAGCAATTAAGTGTTGAACATAGCGTGGAACCGGCTAAAATGGTAGCCGTGATTGAGGAAAAAATCTGTATTGGCTGTACTTTGTGCATACAAGCTTGTCCCGTTGATGCTATTTTAGGCGGTCCGAAATTGATGCACACTGTGATTGCTAAAGAATGCACAGGCTGTGAACTTTGTGTTGCACCCTGCCCTGTGGATTGTATTAAGATGATCCCGGTGCCACAAGCTGTAACTACTTGGAAATGGCCTTACCCTATTTATAAGTTATCAGTGATAACTGAATAATTGAATAATTGAATAATAAATAATATGAAATTATGGCAATTTCATGGTGGACTCAAGCTTAATGGCCACAAAAGCCTTTCCTCTGAAAGTCAGATAACGCCAGCTAATATCCCACCCTTGTTAGTATTACCCCTATTACAACATATCGGAGAACCGACTGAAGCCGTTGTGAAAGTTGGTGATAAAGTACTCAAAGGTCAAGTTATTGGTCATTGTCGAGAAAAGGATTGCAGCTTTCTGATGAGTACCCCAATTCACGCTTCCAGTTCTGGCACTGTTGTCGCCATTGAAAATTGTCCGGTTCCTCATCCATCAGGATTGACAGCACCCTGTATTGTGATTGAAACTGATGGCGAAGATAAGTGGATAGAACGCACACCTATTGCTGATTATTCGACTTTAAGCCCGACTCAATTGCTTTATCACATTGCAAAAGCAGGCATTGTTGGATTAGGTGGAGCCGGCTTTCCCGCTCATATAAAATTAAGCTCTAAAAGTATAGAAACTTTAATCATCAATGGTGCTGAATGTGAACCTTATATTACCTGTGATGATCGTCTGATGCGTGAATATCCACACGATATTATTGCTGGCGCACAGATAATAAGCCATGTTTTGGGTGGGACTCAGCGTTGTGTGATTGCAGTAGAAAATAATAAACCTGAAGCTTATCAAGCTTTATCAGAAGCCGCAGAAGGGCAGCTTGAAGTAGTGCTCGTACCAACTCGATATCCAACTGGTGGGGAACGCCAATTAATACAAATTTTAACTGGAAAAGAAGTTGGACGTACCGAGTTACCTGCTGCAAGAGGCATTGTTGTGCATAATGTCATAACCGCAAGAGCCGTTTATCGAGCGGTACAATATGGACGACCTTTAGTTTCACGAGTTATGACAGTCACAGGTAAAGGTGTAGAAAAGCCACAAAATCTTGAAGTGCGATTCGGAACCTTGATGCGCTTTCTTATTGATCAATGCGGACGTGGCAAGGCGAGGATAGAAAGACTAATTATGGGCGGCCCGATGATGGGATTTGCATTGCCTAATGAAGAATTTCCGATTATAAAAACCACCAATTGCTTAATTGTTTCGCCAGCAGATGAGATTGAAAAAACACCAGAACCAATGCCTTGCATACGTTGCGGCGCTTGCGCCCAAGTCTGCCCGGTTAATTTGTTACCACAACAACTTTATTGGTACGCCAAAGCTAAAGATTTTAACAAAGCGCAAGATTATCATATCTTTGATTGCATTGACTGTGGTTGCTGCGCTCATGTCTGTCCGAGCCATATTCCTTTAGTCAGCTATTATCGTTATGCTAAGGCCGAAATTCGCGCCAGTTCGCAAGAACATAAACAAGCTGAAATAGCAAAACAACGCCATGAATTTAGAACGTTTCGTCTTGAACGCAATAAAAATGAACGGAAAGAAAAGCTACAAAAAATGAAAGAGACTTCCAATGCGAGCAAAGAAGCCGCGATTAAGGCAGCATTAGAAAGGACAAAAGCGAAGAAAGAACAGGTTGCCTCTAATGAACAGAAATGACTTTCAATAATTTATAGGATTATGCCATTTAAAACCTCACCAGCCCCCTTCACGCATCAGGGCAATAGCGTGTCGGATACCATGCGGCAAGTACTTTATGCCTTAATACCCGGCATTACTGTTTATGTCTATTTCTTTGGCTGGGGCATTGTTGTCAACATTATATTAGCCAGCATCACAGCTTTAAGTTGTGAAGCCCTGATGCTCTGGCTACGCAAGCGTCCCATACGTCCCTTTATCACCGATAATAGTGCCTTAGTAACGGCATGGTTATTAGCCTCAGCAATGCCACCCTTTGCCCCTTGGTGGATGACCATTTTAGGCACCGCCTTTGGAATCATTTTTGCTAAACATCTCTATGGTGGACTTGGCTATAATCCCTTTAATCCTGCTGTAACTGGTTATGCAATGTTATTAATTTCATTCCCCGTTGAAATGACACATTGGCCAGCCCTTGCCTCATTAAGTAATCATTATCCAGGCATACTTGACAGCATCAGTATTATTTTCACCGGACAACCGACGGGCGGATTGACATTAGATGCCCTCAGTGGCGCCACCCCGTTGGACACCATGAAAACTGCACTCCGGGATTTGTATGTTCTCGAAGACATTAAGCAAAATCCCTTATTTGGTGATTTTGGCGCGAAAGGCTGGGAATGGATAGGTAATGCCTTTTTATTAGGTGGTTTTTGGCTGATTTATAAACGGGTGATTACTTGGCATATCCCCTTTGCAGTCTTAGGAAGTCTCTTTATCGTTTCGGGCTTTTTTTTCCTAATTGATGTTGACATTTACCCTTCACCCCTATTTCATATTTTCAGTGGTGCCACAATAATTGGAGCTTTTTTTATTGCCACTGATCCCGTGACTGCCGCAGCCTCCAATAAAGGACGTTTATACTATGGCGCAAGCATCGGTATTCTGATTTATGTGATTCGCACTTGGGGTGGTTATCCTGACGCGGTAGCTTTTTCTATCTTATTAATGAATATGGCAGTACCTACCATTGATTATTATACCCAACCTCGCGTATTTGGGCAGTAAACTATGTTAATAACAAAAATGGCACGGGCGGTCTCATTAATTTTGCGATCGCAGGGCATGAGGCGCTACGGATAACACCTTTTGCAGTAGAGTCTACTAGGGCGTTCACAGCCCCCCATATTATCGCTAAACTTGATGCTGCCAGCCGCTTTGGCGTTGCTGAATTACACCACCTGGGTATTACGAGCAACGCAACGACTAAGGACATGATTCGATTCAAGCCTGCCACAGGGCTTCCGGCTGGGCGCATAAGCTCTAACAAGACAACTACCAGTTATGTGGGAACCTCAGACCCGCGCTTAAAGTCAGAATTTAGTAAACCTGCACCAGCACTGGCATGGGATAAGTTCAACGCCCTGTACGAGT
>JAUXCJ010000274.1 GCA_030618965.1 Thiomargarita sp. | reverse complement strand
CACAGTGACTTTTAAAACTATAGCATATAATAGCTATATTCGCCCTGAGTTAAAAAAATATCCATCAAATTTAATTTGATAATATTTGAATTATATCAAAAAAAAGGTTAAAAATAGAATGAAATCCACGGCTCATAGATTCAAGTATCAAGCTAAGATAGCATTAAAAAATGTCAACTTACAAAACGCCCTTGCTAGAAGCAAAAGTCATTTTATTGATAAACGCCGTGCCGCTGTTAATGCCTTGCCTGAATTTAACAGCCTACGGCGACGCGCCATTGAAATTAAAGAGCATACACTAGCACATTTAGATTTTTATTTAGAATATTTTGAAAAACAAGTACATGACAGCGGTGGTCACGTTCATTGGGCGGATACGCCACAAGCCGCGTGTGATCAAATTGTGTCAATTTGCCAAGGGGCGCAGCGGGTGACTAAAGGCAAATCCATGATCAGTGAAGAAATTGCACTCAATAGTGCCTTAGAAATTAATGGGATTGAAGTGACAGAAACTGATTTAGGAGAATATATTATTCAATTGGCTAAAGAGCCGCCTAGCCATATTATTGCACCGGCTGTACATAAAACCCGTGAAGATGTCGCCAACTTATTTCATGAACATCATCAAAAATATGGTCTAACAAAGCGATTAAGCCAAATTCCTGAGCTAGTCAATGAAGCCCGTCAAGTGCTACGCGAGAAATTTCTTAGCGCAGATGTTGGTATCACAGGTGCTAATTTTCTCATTGCAGAAACTGGCTCAGCAGTTATCGTGACTAATGAAGGGAATGGCGATTTAACTAATACTTTACCGCGTGTACATATTGTAGTAGCAAGTATAGAAAAAGTGCTGCCAAACTTGGAAGATGCGACAACATTTTTGCGATTGTTGGCACGGAGTGCGACAGGACAGGAAATCACTTCTTATACAAGCTTTTCCACTGGGCCACGTCGCCCAGAAGATTTAGACGGGCCAGAAGAATTTCATATTATCTTAGTCGATAATGGCCGTTCTGAAATGCTCGGCAATGAGTTTCACGAGATGCTACGCTGCATCCGCTGTGGTGCCTGTTTAAATCATTGCCCAATCTATAGTGCTGTGGGCGGACATGCTTATGGTTGGGTTTATCCTGGGCCAATGGGTTCAGTGTTGACACCGCTCATGTTAGGCTTAAACAAGGCGGGCAATTTAGCTCAAGCCTCAACCTTGTGTGGACGCTGTGAAGAAGTATGCCCTATGCAAATTCCTTTACCTAAATTATTGCGCCAACTCAGATTTAAGCACTATCAAAGCCAAGGTAAAGGTAGTTTGACAGGTTTAGCATTGAAATTATGGGCTTTTTTTGCTAAACGCCCTCGTATTTATCATCTTATGACAGCCATAACAATACGTTTATTAGCTCAATTAGGTCGTCGTCGGGGCACATTTACTTATTTACCCCTTGGAGGCAATTGGACTGCAGCCCGTGATATACCGACACCTCAAGGCGAAACGTTTATGGCTGCTTGGAAAAAACGACAGGTAAAATAATGAATAAAGCACGTCAGAAAATTCTTCATAATATCCGTAAATCATTGGGACGTAATGAACTAGATGCGAACACAGTAAACAAATTAAAAGCGCGTTTAGCTGCCCACACTGTGCATGAGCAACCCACCTTGGAAAAAAATTTAATAACGTTATTTATCAAAAATTTAAAGAAAGTAGAAGCCACTTTAGAATTAATTCCCAATGCCAAGGAAATTCCTTTTGCAGTGTTAGCATTTTTACAAAAGCACAATTTAGCTCAAGAAATGGTGCTGGATGCCCATTTAAAAAACCTACCTTGGCCAAATAAATGGCATCTCGCCTACCGTGCTGCTAAGCCTGAAGATACGCTCAGTGTGACTAGTGCATTTGCGGGTATTGCCGAAACTGGCAGCTTGGTTTTATTATCCAGTGCAGCCAGCCCCACCACGCTAAATTTTTTACCAGAAAATCATCTTGTTGTTTTACAAAGGGAAAATTTATTGCCACATCTTGAAGCCGTTTGGGCACGTCTTCGCGCACAAGCCATGCCACGCACCGTCAATATTATCACAGGCCCTTCACGCACTGCGGATATTGAGCAAACAATTCAATTGGGGGCGCATGGGCCTCGACGATTGCATGTTATTTTAGTAAATTAATAATGGTTATACGGTTGCAGCTACAACTGTGCTAATATTACAAAAAAATAGTTCATCAAAATAATAAACTTAACCGACGGAGCAAATCAAGCTGTGCCACCCAAAATGCCGAAAACAAATAAGGAAGAAATACTTGATCTTTCTAATCAAAGCAAAAATGAAGAGGCGTTAGGCGTTATAACACGCATCAAACGTCTTGAGGAAGGTCAAAAACTAACCAACGAGCAAATTAAACGACTCAATCAAGCGAGAACAGAAGTATCGCGCTTAAAACAATTAGTGGAACAAAGTGCCGCGACTGCGAGGCAATCACACCAGAGTTACGAAAAGGATCAACAAAGTAAAATAGCCAAGCTGAATGAACAGATTCGTAACCGAGAGGTGGAATGCAAAAACCTCAAGAAAAAATTTGAGGCTATGAGTCAATACACTCAAGAAAATACGGAGTTATTCAAGGGGCAACTCCAAGAAGCAATGGCTATGCAAAAATCAATGAAAAAAGAAAAAGAAAAATTATTTTTTGAATACAAAAATAATTTTAGGAAGGGATTATTGATCGGCTTAATGTTCAGTATATTAACTATTGTCGTACTAGCAGGCGTTTTCCTACAAACATCCTTATTTGATGAAATTATCTGTCAAATGAAACAACCGGCTATATCATGTTCGGAATCTATAAAAAATTAATTTTTCCGAGAGAGTAAAAACTGGATTAATCACGTTTTTACTCACTTGGCAAGTCCCTTATTTAGGAAAACGTCTAATACTGATTTCAACACGACGATTTTGAGCACGTCCTATCTTTGTTCGATTCCAGATAGATATGATGATTCTAGCAATTATATTTTAAGGATGCAAAAGTGGGTCAAGTTCACCTTCAAGATCAAGATCAACAAGATCATCATAACCGCCGACATGCCGTTCTCCAATAAAAATTTGAGGCACAGTACGCCGTCCTGTGATTTCAATCATTTTTGTCAGTTCTTCAGGCTGATGATCAACTAAAATTTTTTGTACTTGTACGCCTTTTTTATTCAGCAAACGTTCTGCCCTGATACAATAGGGGCAAATTCTGGTACTATACATGCGGATCTCTGGCATTTATGCTCTCCTCAAAACGAATAAAGGCAACGCTAAAAAAACGTTGCCTTATTTTTGTAAAAGTAGCTGAACTATTTATTGAGCCATTGTGCAGCAGACTCAGTATTACCATTACCACCATCGTCATAGCCGGCTTCGTAGGCTTCAGTGACTCGTTGTTCTTCACGTGCTGTGTTTTGCAAATAGCCGCCCATCCAACCTAGCAGATAATCACGATTAACCGACATTTTTTCTAATTCAGTAACAGTATCATAATAAGTTTGAGTCATTGTTTATACCCCTTAAAAACAGTGGATAAGAAATGTTTTTATGCTAATCAGCAATTATATAAGCTTTTTATCATATACTATTTTAGCTTGAATTTCCAAACAACTTATTAAAGCAAAATCATAAATAATTATATTCTAATATAAGAAATTATTGACATAATGCCACTATAGTT
>JAUXCJ010000260.1 GCA_030618965.1 Thiomargarita sp. | reverse complement strand
TCTTCCCTATCAATCGCATTATTTTCAATTTCATAGCTGTCACTCATATTTTTACCTTTATCTAAAATTTTTGACCTTTTTATTTTTTTGATGATATTTATTAATAATAATATATTATAATTCTATAGTCTTGATTATCGCTTTCAAGGCTAAAAACATAATAGCGCATTTGATCATTATAATAAACCAGAAAAACGACTATGTGTGAGTTAAGATTTTTTGACAGCGTTTTTATTTTCAGATAGGCTCATTATAAAATGAGTATAACAAAGACTAAATATGCAAACACAATACAATCCAGAAAATATTGAATCCGAAGTCCAACAACTTTGGGAAAGCAAACAAGCCTTTAAAGCGGTGGAAGACCGTAATAAGGAAAAATTTTATTGCCTTTCTATGTTTCCTTATCCCAGTGGACAGCTCCACATGGGACATGTCCGCAATTATACGATTGGTGATGTTATTAGTCGTTATCAGCGACATTTGGGTAAAAATGTATTGCAGCCGATGGGCTGGGATGCTTTTGGTTTACCAGCGGAAAATGCGGCAATAAAAAATAATGTCCCACCTGCGAATTGGACACGCGATAATATTAGTTATATGCGTAAACAATTAAAAAGTCTCGGTTTAGGTTATGACTGGGATCGTGAATTGGCAACCTGTGATGCCGATTATTATCGCTGGGAACAGTGGTTATTTATTCAATTATATAAAAAAGGTTTGGTGTATAAAAAAACTGCCCCGGTGAATTGGGATCCTGTTGATCAAACCGTATTAGCTAACGAACAGGTGATTAACGGACGCGGTTGGCGATCTGGTGCTATAGTTGAGCGGCGCGAAATTTCTCAATGGTTTGTGAAAATTACGGCTTATGCTGAAGAATTGTTACAAGATTTAGAAACACTGGAAGGTAGTTGGCCAGAGTCTGTGCGTACTATGCAGCGAAATTGGATTGGACAATCTGAAGGTGTCGAAATCCAATTCAAAGTAGGAGATGAAGATTTAAGCGTTTTTACAACTCGCCCTGATACTTTGATGGGTGCGACTTATGTTGCTATCGCTGCTGAGCATCCATTGGCTAAAAAAATGGCTGTTCATAATAATGCACTTAATGATTTTATTCAAAAATGCTCTAAAATCAGCACGGCTGAAGCGGATTTTGAGACAATGGAAAAATTGGGTATGGATACTGGTTTAAAAGCCATTCATCCTATCACAGGCGAAGCTTTGCCGGTATGGGCAGCCAATTTTGTATTAATGAGTTATGGCTCTGGTGCGGTTATGTCTGTACCTGCTCATGATCAACGCGATTTTGAATTTGCCCAAAAATATGGTTTAGCCATTAAAGCTGTGATTAGTCCAATTGATGGCGAACTGCCTGAAAAGCTTGAGGCAGCTTTTGTTGATAAAGGAACTTTGATTAATTCTTCCCAATTCAACGGATTAACTTCTGAAGAATCATTTATTGCCATTGCCGAATACTTAGAAGAGCGAGACAGTGGACAACGGAAAATTAATTACCGTTTACGCGACTGGGGCGTATCTCGTCAGCGTTATTGGGGCTGCCCAATTCCTATGATTAATTGTCCTGATTGTGGCACAGTAGCAGTACCAGAAAATGATTTGCCAGTACGTTTACCTGAAAATTTAATTATAGGCGAAAGTGGTTCACCTTTAAAACAAACACCTGATTTTTATCAAGTTAAATGTCCACAATGTGGCAAAGACGCGCAACGTGAAACAGATACCTTTGATACTTTCATGGAATCTTCTTGGTATTACGTCCGTTATACTTGTCCAGATGCAGACAAGAGCATGTTAGATGAGCGTGCCGATTATTGGTTACCCGTTGATCAATATATTGGCGGTATTGAACATGCCATTTTGCATTTATTATATGCGCGATTCTTTCATCGCTTGATGCGGGATGAAGGCTTAGTCAAAGGTAATGAACCTTTTAGCCGCTTATTGACACAGGGTATGGTACTTAAAGACGGTCACAAAATGTCCAAATCCCAAGGCAATACCGTTGATCCTCAACCATTAATTGATAAATATGGGGCTGATACTGTGCGCTTATTTGTCATGTTTGCTTCGCCGCCAGATCAATCTTTAGAATGGTCAGATAGTGGTGTAGAAGGGGCGTTTAGATTTTTAAAGCGGGTTTGGAAACAGGTGATAACGCATATTGAAACAGCAGCACCAGTGTTAGTCACCGACAAATTGAATCATCAGGAAAGAAGCTTGCGCCGTGAAATTCATGAAACCATTACTAAAGTGGGTGATGATATTGGCCGACGCTATACCTTTAACACAGCCATTGCAGCCATTATGAGCTTGCTCAATACCTTAAGCCAAGCGAAACAGTCGCCACAAAGTAACGCGGTTATACAAGAAGGTTTAGAAGCGATAGTTATCATGCTTTCCCCTATTGTGCCACACATCACACAAGCCTTATGGGAAAAACTCGGACATTCTGGATTGCTCCTTGATGCCAGATGGCCACAAGTTGATCAAAGTGCCTTGGTTCGTGAAGAATTGAATCTGGTTGTACAAGTCAACGGTAAATTGCGGGGACATATTACTGTTGCAGCAGATGCAGATAAGCAAAGCATTGAAACAACAGCTTTAAATGAATCAAATGTGCAACGCTTTATAACGGGTAAAACCGTGAAAAAAGTGATTGTAGTACCTAAAAAATTAGTCAATGTGGTGGTAGCATGAAATCAGTTATAGCTTATCGCGGTTTACTTCTTATTGTTTTATTGTTTATCAGTAGCTGCGGCTTTCATTTGCGCGGTAGTGGCGATTTACAATGGCAGTTCCAATCAGTGCATATCCAATCAGAAGCTGCTGATCGGATAGCCAGCGAGCTCAAATATCGTCTGACTGAACAAAAGCTACAAGTTCTTCCTACCAGCGAAGCTGCACAAGTTGTGGTCTATTTATCCAATGAAACGGTGGATAGGCGAGTACTATCTGTCTCCTCTGTTTCTGGAAAACAGGAAGAAATTGAAATCAATTATCGAGTAGAAATGGAAATCCGCAAAGCTGATGATACGGTACTTTTAGAAAAACAGACCATCAGTTTTTTACGTGATTATCGTTTTGATCCAGCGGCTGTACTCGCGGCGGGTGGGGAGGAAGAAGTATTACGCGAAGACATGTTTAATCAGATCCTGATGCAAATTATCCGTCAGTTACAGCGAATTAAGATTACTGAAAAAAATCAGAAACAAAAATAGAGCAAAACTATGCAACAAGCAGACATCGGACTCATTGGCTTAGCTGTGATGGGGCAAAATTTAGTCCTCAATATGAACGATCATGGTTTTAAAGTTGTCGTTTATAATCGCACCACTTCCAAAATTGATGATTTTCTCAAAGGTGCAGCCAAAGGTACGGCAGTTCAGGGGGCTTACTCCATTCAAGAATTTGTCGCAGCTATAAAAAAACCACGCGCCATTATGCTTATGGTTAAAGCTGGGGCAGTGGTTGATAAATTTATTGAACAAATCTTGCCGCATTTAGATTCGGGTGATGTGATTATTGATGGCGGTAATTCTAATTATAAAGACAGCAATCGCCGTACTAAAGCTTTAGCAAAAAAAGATATTCTATTTTTAGGAACTGGTATATCTGGGGGCGAAGAAGGCGCACGTAACGGCCCTTCCATCATGCCAGGCGGCAATCCTGAAGCTTGGCAACGAGTTCAACCAATTTTCCAAGCCATTGCCGCTAAAGTGGACGGAGAAACTTGCTGTCAATGGGTTGGCGAAAACGGTGCCGGGCATTATGTCAAAATGGTACATAACGGCATCG
>JAUXCJ010000218.1 GCA_030618965.1 Thiomargarita sp. | reverse complement strand
CCAATTTAAAAAGAAACATGACAACAAATATAAAAGAAACAAAAAAGCAGATAAAAAAGCCACCTATCTTATTTAAAGAGACACAAGCAATACTCAGTCAGGTTGAAGAAAAATTGGGAATACCGGTTTTATCCTACTGGAATTCTAATAATGGTGCAGTGTGTTTTACTGATGTGAATGCGATTTATGAGACACTTCAATCCCTTGGTAAACAAGAAAAATTAGCCATTTTTATTAAATCTGGCGGCGGTAATGGTCAAGCTTCATTACGCATTATTCATCTATTAAGGCAATATTGTTCTGAAATTGTCGCTTTAATTCCTTTAGAATGTGCTTCAGCGGCTACTATGATAGCAATAGGTGCTGATAAAATTTTAATGGGGCCGCTTTCTTATCTAACCGCAGTGGATACTTCCTTGAGACATCCATTGTCACCAAGAGATAATGAAAATAGAACTGTTTCTGTTAGTTTAGATGGAATCAATAGAGTTATTAAACTCTGGCGAAAAGAGATTCAGTCTAATCAAAGTAATCCGTATGAAGCTCTATTTCAATATATCCATCCATTAGTCATAGGGGCGATAGATCGTTCCGATTCCTTGTCCATCAAAATTTGTCAGGATATCATGTCGTACCATATTGATGATCCTTACAAAATTGAAGATATTAGTACACAACTAAATTCTAATTATCCTTCTCACGGTTATCCTATTACTTTGAAGGAAGCCCAAAAAATAGGATTACAAGCTCAAGAATTAGGAGGTGAAATCAATACTTTACTTCTTGAATTGAATAAAATTTATTCCGAAATGGGGCAGGTAGCAGTCACAGATTACGATGAGTTCCATTATCACAATCATGCTATTTTAAACATTACTGAAAGCAAAAATATTCAGGTGTTTTATCAAACTGATGAAGATTGGCATTATCTGAAGGAAGAACGGCGTTGGAATTCGACTAATGATGAGAGTTCTTGGTATAAATCGCAGCAGGTGAATGACAAAATTTTACGTTCAAAATTACATATCAGTTAATTGATGTTACGCACCATAGTTCCCTGAGAATAACTACAAGGATTGTATTTAAGAATGGATAAGGCAAAATCTCAAGAGAACTGGGGTTTTATCCTTTCTTAAATGCAATCCTTGTAGTTATTCTGGATTGGAAACGAACTGCGTAACATCAGTCAGTTAATTCAAGTGGCGTAGCAAGCGTGGAGGAGTAATAAATATTATGACCAGAAAAAATAACTTTATGAAAATAGTCATCACGACTATTATTTTGTATTGTTTACCCCTGACATTACAGGCAACCGCTATTAAGCCGCTGAGCTTAAAACTCACTGATCCGACTCAGACGATAGGATTGTCCATTGTCGAGATGACTTTTCCTTTGTCTGCTTTTACAGAATATGCCAATGCAGATTTTCATTGGTGGCAGTGGAAGGTGCATGACAAGGATAATCATCTGCAACAGATTGTTTTTGAAGCGGATGAAAAAAAAGTCGTCAGACTTTATGCCCTGCTCAGAAACTCTCAAAGCAGTGAACTGGACTTTTTTTATTCTAAAGCTCCTAATTTGAAATCGGATAAACCGGCTTTTACCATTAGCGTCAATCCCGCAGAAGCACAGCCGGGAAGTCCTTTATTATTGAAACGGTGGAGCAAAAATCGCAATCTCTTTTTTGCGGAATATACCGAAAAAGATATTGATAGTCATTTGTTCAAATTGTGGTCAAAATTGGCTGCCAACCTTTATGAAGGTGACACGAAAGCTTTTGAGCCAGAGCGTCAAAGACGTTGGCGAAATCGGCGAAATCGGCGAAATAATTTAAGTGCTTTTTCTCTCTTTTCTGGAGAAGCCGCTATTCAGGAAACGCTCCAGCAACAATTATTGACTGGTGTGAAGACTCAACAAGCTGCCAAGGAAAGTTTACAAGCTCTTAAGGGACCTAAAGTGCCTTCTCATCCTTTTGCAAAAATGTTAGAAGGCAAGACTGGTGGCATGTTACCTATTGCCAATTTGGTGCCGCCAGATCGTTATTTTGTTCATATTGATGACACGCGCAAAGTTTTGACATGGCTGGAGCAAATTGCGAAAACTGGCTCACAAATTGCCGGATTACAAAATCAGACTTATCTTGATCATAATCTGATTAACCGTTATCTTGAACGCTTGCATTTATCTTATGATCTAGCTAAAAATTTGGCAAATCAGGTTAAACAAATGGCATTATTTGGCCCCGATTTGTTTTTGACAGATGGTTCTGAAATCACCCTGATTTTGGATACGGGGCATTCGCCTTTTTTTAATATGTTTATGCCCCTATTGGGTATCATGTCAGGGAATGAAGGCGTACAAGCTTATGCGAGTGACAATCCAGCTTTTTTTGCTCAACATGAGCAATGGCTTATTTTATCGACCAGTCGTACTAAAGCAGCAAAGGCTTTGGAACTTGCCAAAAACAAGGGCGAAAATAGCTTAGGGCAAAGTGCAGAATTTCGCTATATGTTAGCCCATTTGCCGAAACCTGAGAAAACTCAGGGACTTTTGGTGTATTTGTCAGATCCTTTTATTCGGGCAATGGTAGGAGCTAAAATTAAAATTGCCCAATATCGCCGTCATCAAGCGAAAGCACGTTTACATTTAGTCACTGCTGGCAGTTTGTTGTATCAAATGGATCAGGACAAAGTCGTTGATTTAGCAGAATTGCTAAGCTTGGGCTATGTAAAAAAAGACTGGCTACAGTCTTGGGAAGCTGATGAAATTACATTGGATGAAGCGGGCATCCCTCATTCTCATTTATATGGGACTTTGGCACAGATGACACCAATCAGTAGATTGTCTATTGAGACGATTAGCATTGGAGAGCGTAAGGCTTATCGTGCTTATGTCAGGAATTATTCCCGCTTTTGGCGTACTTTTTTTGATCCCATCGGTATTCGCATTACTGTTAGTAATCCATTGAAAATCGAAACCTTAATTTTACCTTTGGTTCAAAATTCGATATATCGAAACCTTCAACAGGTGATTGGGGGTAAACCAGT
Source organism: Thiomargarita sp. (assembly GCA_030618965.1). Lineage (GTDB taxonomy): Bacteria > Pseudomonadota > Gammaproteobacteria > Beggiatoales > Beggiatoaceae > JAUXCJ01. Next base: position 1,141 of record JAUXCJ010000218.1, on the reverse strand, counting down.
AACAATGGGCTTGCCTGAATTTACGCCCAAACCAATAACGACTTTGTCCTTTAATTTGTCCTACCAAGCTAAAGTGATGTTGTCAGAAACAATGAGCAAGAGGCGAAATAAACTGGGGTTTGCTTCAAAATTGGTAGAACGGCTTGGTAATAGTTTACACATAGCTTTTTATGATAATGATCCGCTGGTTGCATTGGGTTCAGCCGATTTGATTGGTGGATTTTCTGGGCAATGGTTGGGAAGGAGGCGTTCTGGCGAGTTTTTTGCTCTCGCTTTATTGGGTTCTATGTTGACACAGCCAACTGCTATCTTTGTTGAGCTTAAAAATCCAGAAAAGTTAGGAACGCTGGAACAACAAGGCTGGTTTTTTGAGGATTTGTTATGGCAAATGTCTTCGTCTTGGGCGCATTCAAAGCTGCATCTCTTGACCGGTGAAAAAGAGAATACTTGGGTTTATACTTATAATTTTGAAGGCGTTATCCGCTTTCATCTCTATTTAAAAGTGATTGAAAATTATTTGGTCATCAGTAATCAAAATATGGATTTTAACAAGGTTCTGCAAAGCGTTAAAGCAAAACCAGCGAATGCTCGTCTCCACATTTTGCCTGATCAGATTCAAAAAATGAAACCAGAGTTACATTTGCACCATTTGCAAAATCAACAGGCGGCAGCGATGAAAAATATTGGGCGATTAATGCCTTTTTTGTTGATGGGCGCCAAAAACCCTGAGCAAGCGAGTGAGAAATATGCGCGTATTTATGGTCGGCAATTGACGCTGTCTGAAAATGAAAAATGGCATTGGAATCCAATTGATAATTATTTGGAAAATAGTCTTTTTGGTTCGCCAGGATTCGCTAAGTTGCCACAATTTCTGCCCTCAAAAAGTCCCTTTGAAAAATTAAAAGCGTTTGATTTGCGTTTTCTATTTGAGGAAGAAGGGGCTAGAGTGATTTTGAATGTTACTTATTGATGTTACGCACTCTCGTTCCTGAGCTACTGCTCAATCTCTTATACATAAGTTATTTTGTAGGGTGGGCAGCGTCTTTTTGCTGCCCACCGTTCCTCGCATGGTGGGCAAAAAAAAGACTTTGCCCACCCTACATAAGATTCTTTGATTTCAATCATTTAAATTGTGTAGGTG
>JAUXCJ010000095.1 GCA_030618965.1 Thiomargarita sp. | reverse complement strand
AGACAAGGCATGCCTTGTCTCTACGTAAATTAAATTAAGGAATATCTGTGTGAAATTTGAACAAGATTTAGGTATTGCTGATTTAATGTCAGCTTTAATGATGGTATTTTTATTGATTGCCATCGCTTTTATGTTAGATGTCGAAGCGCAAAAGAATGAAATTGAAGCGCAAAAGAATGCCATTCAACGTCAAAAAGATGCGATGACAGAAATTGTCTTAGTTGCTAAACAAAGTCGTATTAATTTGCATAATGAACTAATGCAAGAATTTGGGCGCAATTTAAAGCAATGGGATATGGAAATCTTAATAGATAATACTGTGCGCTTTAATGCACCTCATGTATTATTTAATAAAGGTAAAAGTGTACTGACGCAAAAATTTAAACGGATATTATCCAATTTCTTTCCCCGCTATCTCACTATTTTGCAAGCCTATAGTGCTGAACTGGAAGCAATTAGAATTGAAGGGCATACTTCAAGTGATTGGGGAAATGGAGCGAGTTATTTGGGTAATGTTGAACTGTCACAACGCCGTGCCTTAGCAACGCTAAAATATTGTTATAGTTTACAAAAGGTTAAAAATAAACGGCTCTGGCTTCAGCAAGTGTTGAAAGCCAATGGCTTATCCTTTGCTAAACGGATATTTAATCAAGATGGTTCAGAAAACTTTGAAAAATCTCGCCGGGTTGAATTTAAAGTAATTACCAAAGCGGAAGAAAAATTATATCAAATTTTAGAACGTTCACGACAGGATAATTTTTAATGATAAACGATTATTGGCTTATTATAATCTTCGCCCTATTTATGGGCGTGTTGGCATGGAAAGATTGGACAAGTTATTTGCGTGGTGAGCATATTCATTACAAAAGCATGATTGTCAGTACCGGCGTTTTAGGTACATTTCTTGGAATTGTACTGGGCTTGTGGGAGTTTGACACAGCTCATATTGATAAAAGTGTGCCATTTTTACTGGAAGGCTTAAAGTTGGCTTTTTTAACTTCTATTATTGGTATGGGCTTATCTATAATATTGGCAATATTTGAAGCACAACCAGAGGAAAAGCCAAAAGACGATTCAAAGGAAGATTTAAAACCTTCATTGAAAAAAATTAATCAAAACTTAGAAACTATTATCAAACAGCCGAAACAGGATTTAAAACCGCAATTAGATAAAATTAATCAAAACTTAGAAAATATTACAAGCATTCTCGAACAATTGAAGAAAATTTCTCAACGCGATTATCGTTTTACCAAGCTAGATGCCAAAGGGGAAATCATGCCAAAAGAAGCGACAAAATGGGTGGCTATCCAAGATAACGAAACTGGTTTTATTTGGGAATATAAAGAGGAGCAACATAAATATAACCAAAACCAAATATCCGAATATGTAGACGCGATAAATCAACAAGAATTAGCCGGCAATAAAAATTGGCGTGTACCCAGTGTAGAAGAACTGCAAAGCTTAATTAAAGCTGGAATTGATAAACGCTATTTTCCCAATAGTCAAACCGGATTGTATTACTCATCAACAAACAACAAAAACGACGAAATTTGTTGTTTAAATTTCGAGACAGGGCGTAGCTTTTATGGCATACCAAAGGCACATTTGTTGTTGATTAGATAAGTTTTGCTGGAGTGCAAGGTAACCTAGCACTCCGATTTGATAGTTTTTCAGATAAATAAACTCACTCTAAACCTCCGAGGTTTGCCAAACGAAGTAAGCGAAGCTAAACCTCGGAGGTTTTTAACCAAGATATTTATCTGAAAAACTATAGCTTTGATTTATCCCAAGGCTTGGCTTGCGCCCTCGTATTGCCAATGAGATATGGTTACCATCTGGTAATTTCTTCTGGCAGATTCTACTTTTTCTTCAATTTCTTCAGCAACAGAATCTTCAATCCAGTCAGCACCACACAGTTCACATACCATTGCTGGTACTTGTCTAACTACCACCACGCCAAATCCCAAATCTGCCGTAAAAGTGGTTTTACCTTTGCTTATCAATCCTTTACACAAAGGACATTGATTACTAATTGGTTTCATTGCAGTCGCCTCGTTTTAAAATCGGCTTCAAAATGATTCAAATCTGGTTGGTACACCCTTGATAATTAACGTTTGTTAGTCTAACATATTAAAACATGATATTTTCTCTAAAGATTGAAATTTTGATAGCATCCGTTGCACCGAAAGATGACAAAAAAGCTCCTACAATTCAACCATAACACCTATAGTGGCAATCCACCTTACTCTTATTATATGGAAAATTATACAACATGAAAAAAACACACTATTTAGCCCCCGCCAAGCTCAATCTGTTTTTGCACATTACCTCTAAGCGGGAGGATGGCTATCATAATTTACAAACTGTTTTTCAATTTATTGATTATAATGACATTATATCTATTAATGTCAGAACTGATGGCAAATTATCCTGTCAATCCAGCGCAAAAGACTTGCCACCTGAACAAGATTTAGTCTTGCGAGCAGCGCGTTTGCTTAAACAATATAGTGGTACAACATTGGGCGCGGATATAGAAGTTGATAAAAAAATACCGATGGGTGGCGGCTTAGGTGGTGGCAGTTCAGACGCAGCGACAACTTTATTAGCCTTAAATCAGCTTTGGCAGCTAGAAATTTCCTTAGAGCGTTTAGCTGAACTGGGCTTAAGCTTAGGTGCTGATGTGCCAGTATTTGTGCATGGAGAATCGGCTTGGGCTGAGGGTGTAGGCGAGTTATTATCACCAATAGAGCTTGATGAGCCTTGGTATATTGTGATTCATCCGGGCTGTCATGTCTCAACGGCAGAAATTTTTTCTGCAAAAGACTTGACACGAGACACATTACCAATCAAAATAAGCGACTTTCTTGCTGGGCGATGTAAAAACGTTTTTTACAATATTGTGCGTCGTCAGTATCCTGAAATAGAGCAAGCTATTGATTGGCTTAGTCAATATAGTCAGGCACGATTAACGGGAACCGGAGCATGTATTTTTGCACGCTTTGAAAATCGCGCAGAGGCTGAGACTGTACTGGCAAAATTACCAAAGAAATGGTTTGGTTTTGTGGCACAGGGTAAAAATCTCTCACCAGCAAAAAAAGTTGCTAAAACAAAAATGAATTGTTAGAATAGCAAATATTCTACTTTCAATCCAATTATTGGGGTGTAGCCAAGCGGTAAGGCAACGGGTTTTGATCCCGTGATTCCCAGGTTCGAATCCTGGCTCCCCAGCCATCCATTTTTTTAAAATCTCAAAACTCTTAATCTTTGACACTTGCCTTAATTGTCCAATCAATTAACGCATTTTGTTGAACTTGTTGAGTAAGCACACCCGTCAATTCTCGTTCAAATTCCGATAAACCCATCTGGCAAGCTCCTTATCCATCTGCTGAATTTCCTGACTCAGTTTAATCAGTTCATCAATCACTTCTGCGGCAATTTTTTTAATACTTCTATAAAATGTTAAGATACTTTTGTGTACATACTTATTGCTTGGCTTTGTCATGATGGTAAAAAAGGAAATGCAGCCTAATGAATTTAGATAAAACAACAGTTAGTGGTCATAAATGGTTTATGCTAACTTTGGTTGGTAAAGACCAAATCGGGATTGTCGCTAAAGTTACCACAGCCTTGTATGAAGCTGGTTGCAATTTGGGTGAGGCTTCTATGCTACGCTTAGGCGGTAATTTCACTATTATGTTGATGGTAAATTATGAAGGATCGTCCCAAAATTTAGATAAGTTGCTCAAACCAGTTGCGGATAATTTGCAATTACACCTACATATAGATGCTATTGATGGACAATTGCATCAACATCAAGTCCCTAATGTGCGCGTTAGTGTTCACGGTGCCGATAGAGCCGGTATTGTGGCTAAAGTAACAACACTATTGGCAGAAGCGGGCTTGAATATTCTGGAGTTAGAATCCGATGTTGGTGGTAATGAAACTAAACCGTTTTATATCATGCAAATTGAAGGTATTGCTACTTCAGATATATTAGAAACAGCGTTACAAGCATTATTATCAAAACAACCCGATCTTGAAGTCAAAATTGAACCGATTGAAACGATGGTGATGTAATATAGATGGCTATTCTTGATTTACTATAGTGGGTGACATCATAGATGGGTCAAAAAGACTTTTTAATAAATCCAAGGTTTGATATAATTATTATCAATTGGAAGCTAATATTACAAAACAACTGATTTTGAGAATTTATTTATGAAAGCCAGTAACGATACGGTAAGTAAATCTGTTCGTCAACAAGGAAAACCACTTAGTTGGGATGAGAAATGGCTAGTATTAAATATTTATCAACGATGTCGGGATGAATCGTTGAATCAAAAAAACACAACCAGTAATGCATATCAACGAGCTGCTTATTATGCTGGGGTTAGCAGGAAAGTTGTTGTAGAAATTGTTTCTCATTATAGAAAAACTGGAACTATCCCTCCTCCAGTAGAGGCTGGCAATCAAAGTAATCATAAAACCTTAATTCAATATAATACCACAAGTAAAATTCGTCAATTTATCTTGGAATCTCATCAAGAAGGTACAGCATGTACTTCAAAACATATTCAGGACTTATTACATAAAAAATTTCATTTAGAGGTTCCGTTACGAACAGTACAACGCCATCTTCATCGTTTAGGCTTTGAATATAAAAGGAATCATACCCCTAAAAAACACAACTTACGCGAAAAACAATCTGTTAGACAACAACGTCATAGCTATCTTCATGAAATTCATAAAATTCGTCAGAATGGCTATACAATAGTTTACTTAGATGAAAGTTTTTTGCACCATTATCATGGTCAAAAATTTTCCTGGTTTAGTGAGGATGATTTCTTGGATATACCTTCTGGTAAAGGAAAAAGATGGTGTTTTATTCATGCTATATCGGAATTCAATATGATTCCTAATGCCTTAATGATTTTTGAAGGAAAGAACAGTAAAGAAGATTATCATGGTTCATTTAATTTTGAGGTATTTTATAATTGGTTTCAAAATAAATTCTTACCTAATCTGCCCCAAAAATCGTGTATTGTGATGGATCGTGCCACTTACCATATGGTTCCAGAAGAACGTTTAATTCCTTCACAAATGAAGAAATCTGATATACATAAATGGCTAACCGAGCATAGTATTTATTGGGAAGAATCTTGGCTAAAACCTCAGTTAGTAACTACTCTTGAGAAACATATTGATAAAACTCCAATTGTTCAAAAAGAAGCTCATAAAAACGGTCATGAACTCCTAATTTTGCCAGTTCACCATCCAGAATTGAATCCGATTGAATTAGTTTGGGCTTATGTCAAAAATGAATGTGCAAAAAAACTCAGAAATGATCTTACTTTCACAGAAGTACTAGAAAATCTAAAAGAGTCATTTAATAATTTATCCGGACAAATGTGTCAAAATTTTTATAAACATGTCATAAAAACCGAAAAAGAATTGTGGACGCTTGATTTAGAACTAGATTCTATAGACGAATTTATCGATAATGATACGGAAAAGTTAAGGTCTTTTTTGACCCATCTATGATGACGACCACTATAATTTATCCCGATATCCGCTTAAAAACCGTTTCCGCCCCAGTCACCAGCTTTAATGAAAAATTACGTACTTTTATTACCGACTTGGAAGCTACGATGCGAGCTGGACCTGGTGGCGTGGGAATTGCGGCACCACAAGTTGGACATTTTGAGCGTATTGTAATTGTCGATGTCTCTTCTAAACGAAAAATTAAACATCATGGTCGTTTAATATTGATTAACCCAGAAATTCTCGAATGGGAAGGTTTTGAAATAGGTCGTGAAGGT
>JAUXCJ010000113.1 GCA_030618965.1 Thiomargarita sp. | reverse complement strand
CTAACAATGGTGGTCCACGTTGATACATATTGAATTTTTGCTAGAAGAACCTTCTGCTGAGGCGGTATTACAAATACTGATACCGAAAATAATGCCGGAAAGTGCCACTTTTGCCTGTCATGTGCTGGGAGGCAAAAAAACACTACTCAAGGAGTTGCCGACCCGATTACGGGGTTATAATAGTTGGTTGCCGTCAAATTGGCGGATTATAGTGCTGGTGGACAGAGACGAAGAAGATTGCAAACGCTTAAAAGCTAGACTGGAAAAACTTTGCCAGACAGCTGGATTAATCTCGAAAACCGCAGCTGCTACCAAACAACCAGCGCAGGTTATTAATCGCATTGTGGTAGAAGAACTGGAAGCCTGGTTTTTTGGTGATATGAGGGCATTGCGAAAGGCATACCCACGCTTGCCTTATATTTCCAAAAAAGCGGCTTTTCGTAATCCAGACAGAATCCGTGGTGGCACTTGGGAAACCTTGGAACGTTTGCTGCAAAAAGCTGGCTATTACAAAGGTGGATTACCAAAAATTGAACTGGCAAAAACTATCACACCCTATATGGAACCAGCAGACAATACCTCAAAAAGTTTTCAAACTTTTCGTCAGGCATTGTTGGAATTAATGGTATGATTTGACGCATTTCTCCTGATGCTGGAATCCCCATCATAATATCCACCTTTATCCTCGTTGTGTACCAGAAACAATACCATTAGCTTGAAATTGGTTTCGTCTTTGTCCGTTGAACGGCAGGAAACAAAGAGAGTTTGTCCAGGGCAACACACCAAAGACTCAAGCTGAATACCTAATTCAATTCATAAGTTTATATTAAAAATATAGGTATAATTTTTGTTTCATTATTGTGCTAAAATGCTCAATCATTCACAACTCCAAAAGGAAACGCTATGGAAAAATCATTTAACACTGCTGGGCCATCTGTACCAGAAAAACATTATATGATTTCCCTTGATTTCGACAATTTCAAAAAATTGATTGATGCCGAACGTTATTTTATCCTACATGCCCCCCGCCAAACTGGTAAAACCACTATGATGTTGCAATTAATGGAGGACATCAACCGACAAGGAAAATATATTGCTTTGTATGTAAATGTTGAAGCAGCTCAAGCGTGGAGAAATCATATTGTCGAAGTAAATCAAACAATTATTAATCAATTCCGTATTAAAGCCCTGATTGATCTTCCTAAAGAATATCAACCATCTGAGGCAGCGCCTCATTTGTTATTTATGGCATGGTTGCAAAGGGTTGTTAATGGTGGTGGGCAGGTTAAGCGAGAATATGCTGCTGGTTTGGGACGTTTAGATTTATATATTGATTTTGCAGGAGAACGGTTTGCATTTGAACTAAAATTGAAGAGTAAAAAAGCATTAACCGATGGTAAAAAGCAACTTGTTGATTATTTACATAGATTGAGTTTAGATAGTGGTTGGTTGGTGATTTTTAGTCGTGGAGAGGTGAAAGATTGGGATGCCGTGGGGAAACGCGAGTTTGTGGAAGAAAGGGGGAAGAAGATTGAGGTGATTTGGTTGTAGTTAATAATAAGATTCAACCACAACACACAATCCAATCTCCTGTAGTTTCCCTACTACTATGGACAAGCACCATTACGAGGTTTAAAAGAACGATCCATCAGATTGGAATCATCAAAGTGCCGCCTACCAAAAAAAGCGGTCGCATGGTGTCCTCTTTGACGCATTTCTCCAGGTCCAGGAATTCCCATTGGCCATAATATCCACCTTTCTCCTCGTTGTGTACCTGACACAATACCATTAGCTTGAAATAGGCTTCGTCTTTGTCCGTTTAATGGCAGGGAACGCAGAGTGTCGTAATCTGCCCAGACATAAGTTTTAGTACGCCCTTGATTCAGCGGCTGTTGGCTAACTCTGTCAACAAAATGACTGGTATGAGCAATGCGTAAAGCAGGAAATTGTCCTGGCTGCAATTTTGGTGCTGCTTGCGGAGAAAATGCTGGTTCTTGAAGTACGCCGTCTGCTGGGAGAAGGCAAACCTTGCTGCTGGGATAAAACAAATGGTAGCAGCCGCAGTTATGGATAGTGTCATAAGCGAGGGGGGTTCCATCTGGCGAAAGTGTCACGCGCCAAAGAAGTCCATCCAAATGTCCAGCAAGAATGTCCATTGTCGAAGTTGACGGGCGGGCTGGAAACCAAACAATATAGTTAAGTTGTAACAGAATTTTCCCTTGATACAGAGTATGGGAAAGGTAGCGATAAACTGTGGGAAGCTTAGTATCAATAATCGCTTTGTCCATAGAGCCACGCCAAATAACTGCGCCAATTTTATCATCATTGCTGACAGTATCTACTTGCCAAATAGGGGCAAAAGTAGCAAACAAGCTTTCCATTTCCTTGTCTGTAGGTTCGGGAATGTGCAATGGATTACGTGCCGAATACAGAAGAATATCACTGATTTCCTTTGCATCTAAGAATTTTGAATTTTTAGGTGGAAGATAGCGAATTAATTTACCTTTTACCTTTAATTTAGCCAAGGGAATGCTATAAGTTTCCAAAATTTCTTTATGCAACTTATGTACTCCCATTTTAATCGGCCAAGCAGAAACCCAATACAATCCCAATATCCGTTTCCAGGTTTGGTATTCATCTGGCACATAGATTGCCTCGATAAGTTTTTGCCGGTTACGCTGTTGGGAAAAATCGCGCTGGCGTAATAAATTACCGCACTCTTGGACGGTTTTATAGGGAAGAAATAGATGTTTTACTCGCGGTGGTAGGTTATCCATTTCGACTTTGCGCCCTTGTTCCCTAAGCTGTTGCAAACGATCTACCCAGGCAATAAATTGGCTATTTGAAAAGATATGATCACGGAAACTGGCTAAAAATCGGTCGCTTCCCAGATAGGGAAAATCGGGGATGGGAACAGCTTGGCTATCTTTTATTCCCAGTTCTGCTACGGATTTATCTAAGCGATAAAAAAGCGTTTCACATTCGGATAATGTCGGGTTTGTACCTATCTCCAAGGGTTTTTCTGGCAAAGTGGAAATAGCCGAACAACCAGAAATTAAAAGGAGTAGAACTAAACCAATTCGTCCAATATAGTGTCTAAATAACATGCACAAATACTCCTAATCAAAAATGGGATTGACTCAATGTTTCTAAACTTTCCATCATACTTAAGGCCCTGGTTTTTAACAAATTGGCAACCAGAGAGGGGCCAATCAACGGGGGAACCCAAATTTTGGGCTCCATGACTGCCTCAATCCGTAGGCGAGTGCTGCCATCTGGCTGTGGCGCAATATGCCAGAGGGATTTACCCAACTAGACTTGTCTACTATCTATCGCCGATTATTCATTTAGCATGTCGTTTTAAATAGGCCAAAATTTGTAAACGAGTGGCTTCATCTGTCTTTGCCATCCCACGTTTTTTCCTTTTAATTTCCATCAAATTCACTACCTCTTCCCATTCTTGTGCTGTATGCACATTAGGGTGGCGCAAAGAATGGCAGCTTGAGCAGTTTTGTGCAAAAGCCCTTGCATCTACTGTGTTGGCTTCTGGAACTATAATATTTGCCGCGCATCCACCTAATAAAATTATAAGAGAAATTTTACTATATTATTAGAATCAGCTCGATTCATTATAATTAAATTCCTAAGTTAAACCGGCATAAAATGATGTAGCATGGTTGAGATTACGCAAAATACGTCTGAAACGCAAATAATCAAGATCATCAATACTGACGGCACCCCGTGTTGATAGTCGCCTTATCGCCAAGCGTCTTGGTATCCAACATGAGTCACTCATGAAAAACCTCAGTAGTTATTCGGATAAATTTCAATTGCTTGGATTAGTCCGATTTGAAATCGGAGAAATCAAAGGTCAGCCTGAAAAGTACGCCCTCCTAAACCAGAAGCAAACCGGTTTGATGCAGACAGATTATGCGGTGGATTTTATCGTTCCCACGCTCCAGCGTCACAGCCATTAAGTTAAACTGTAATATGTAAGTAAATGTATTTAATAATTATTTATCGTTACACGCGCCTGCTTGGAGTGCAAGGTTACCTTGCGCTTTTATCAGCTCTTGTTTGGTAACCTTGCACTCCAGAGTCCAGTTGGTGAGGACTACGAGATTTTAACTGGTATTGAACTGTTTCTTTTTATTAAGAATTTTGCGAGTACGAATTTCGTACCTGCAAACCCATCCAAAACACGTAGCCTTGTTATATTTTACTCCAAAATGTAAGTTATAATATCATAAAGCTATTGATATTTAGGAGGCGATTATGGAAAGGCTATCTATTCGGCAAGCGTCTGAGCAGTTTGGATTGTCAAGGGCAAGGATTTATAAATTGTTAGGTGATGGTGTTGTTATGGGCGAGTTGTCACAGAAGCGTGGTAAGGGTGGGCATTCGTGGGTAAATATTAGTAGCCTACAAAACCATTTGAATACACGGAAGGCTAAGCAGGGGCACGGCAGGGGTGGACTGAAAATCAAAGGCGATGATATCTATATGTCCGTGAGTGATGCTGCTGAAAAAATAGGATATACAGATCGGCATATTCGTTCATTAATAACAAAAGGAAGTATCGCATCAAAAAAGGCAAAGAATGGGAAAGGATATTTAGTTCATTATGATGATTTGGTACGGTATAAATATAATTAAAAAATCCGAAACAGGTATTGATTTTTGAAATGTCGTCTATATTTTAGGTTTAAATTTTAATTTTTTTATTTTAATACTTCCGCAATAGATATTGACTTTAAAATTCACCCAAGCTAAATCACTGGAGCGATTTTGATCAGGCTATTTGAGCTGCTATCGAAAAGTCCCCGTGTTTTCGGGATTTTGTTGAAAAAGCTGCGCTGATGCTAGCTGAAAAGGATTTTGGGGATATGCTGAAAGGATGATGGCGAGAGCGATTACCTAAACGTTCGCCAAAACAAAGGTAATCACTCTCTTTTGGGCGGCACGATTATCAGTCGTGCCATATCAACATTAACTTTTATAGGAAGGTTAACATGACTAATATATGTAACATCACTCGCAATTTCAATGGTGTCGAAATCAAGCAACGTAAAGGTGACGGTTTTTTGGACGCGACAGCAATGTGCAAAGCGACGGGAAAGCTGTTTAAGGATTATCGGCGCTTGCAAAGTACCCGTGAGTTTTTAGTGGTTTTGTCTGATTCGGAGGGAATCCCTGTTGAATCAGCCGTTGGGAGAAATCTCCCAACGGAACAAAATCAAGGACTTATCCAAATAATTCAAGGAGGCAACCCAGAAAATCAAGGCTCTTGGGTGCATCCAAAAGTGTCAATAAACCTTGCCCAATGGTGCAGCCCCAAATTTGCAGTGATGGTAACCGATTGGATATTCGAGTTGCTGACGACAGGGCGTGTTGAGTTACAAGCAAGCCAACCCACCGAGTTTCCCAAAAACCTCAGCTACTTCGGTGAGAAATCCTGGAAGCGAAAAAAATTGCTGATGACGCACTGGGTGAGTTAGAAAACGTCAGTTCGGTAATATT
>JAUXCJ010000102.1 GCA_030618965.1 Thiomargarita sp. | reverse complement strand
TATCACATCATAATAGAAAATTTTCAGAAACCGTCATAGCTATAACCGTTATAGACTGGGAGTTTAGACAGTAAAATTGCTTTTTAAATCGTAAAAACAAGCAAGCTAACGTAACCAGTTGAAATCATTAGCTCCCCCAAAAGCGTTATAATCAGGACATTTTTTCTCTTTGTCTATTTGCAATTTTCTTGAATTTTCTTTGACGATTACTCATCGTCAGTTTCCTCATAGAGTTTTTTATAATATTCTCGCATGAGTTCCTTACTAATAATCTGAGTAGAACTAACTTCTATGGGAAGATTTCCTCGTGCCTTACGCCAGGGGGTTTCTGAATTGGTTAATTCTTCTAAATGTTTTGCTGACATATCTCCGTAACTATTTAATATATCTGACAAGATTTCTTCATCTTCTGTAAAGACATCCGATTTGGTTCTGATTGCTTCAAGAGGAATTGAATCCCAGCCAAAATTTTTCAACATAAGCCAAAGAGAGGGCAATACTGGACCATGTGTCCATGCTTGAAAGTCCTCATTAAACAATACTTTACCATTTAAAGCTAAAGACCATGCCTGTGCATAATACATTAATTTTTGTAACTTTAAATGAGAAATAGTATCGCCTGCTTCTCTATCTATAGAGGCTAAAAACCAATCTGCTATTTGATTAACTTGATATGTACTCATTGTTGCTCCTCTTCTATAAAAACATAATCCCCACCTGAAATAACCGCTCGACTGCTGCAATATGTTTCTTATCAACCAAAAATAAAATCACATGATCGTCTGATTTGATCACGGTGTCATGGTGCGCCATTAGTACCTCATCCCCGCGTACAATGGCACCGATAGTTGTTCCCTTGGGTAGCTTAATTTTATCAATACGTCTGCCTACTACTTTGGAAGAGCTTTTATCGCCATGAGCAATTGCTTCAATTGCTTCAGCAGCACCGCGACGCAAAGAATGTACAACGACCACATCGCCACGTCGCACATGAGCCAGCAATGTTCCAATGGTTGCTTGTTGAGGAGAAATCGCAATATCAATTGTGCTACTTTCTACTAAATCTACATAAGCATGGCGATTAATTAAGGCCATAACTTTACGTGCGCCCATACGCTTAGCCAACATCGCTGATAAAATATTTACTTGATCATCATTCGTCACGGCACAAAAAACGTCGGTTTCATCAATATTTTCCTCACGCAATAAGTCTTCATCCGCCGCATCGCCTTGTAAGACGATGGTTTTATGCAGTACACCAGAAATTTCTTCTGTACGAGCAGTGTTATGGTCAATCAATTTAACATGGTATTTGTTTTCCAGTGCGCTGGCCAAACGAGTGCCAATATTACCACCACCAGCGATTATAATACGTTTACAGGGGCGATCTAGTTCACGCAATGCGGCCATCACAGCGCGAATATTTTCAGTGGCTGCGATAAAAAATACTTCATCATTTGCTTCTATAACGGTCCCGCCTTCGGGAATAATAGCTTTACCCTGCCGAAACATAGCGGCTACTCGTGTTTCTATATTGGGTAGATAATCTTCAATTGTTCGCAAGGCATGTCCAACTAAAGGCCCACTATGAAAGGCTTTTATTGCAACCAATTGAACTTTACCACTAGCAAAATCAAGTACTTGTAAAGCATCTGGATATTCCATCAAACGCTCAATATAGTGCGTCACTAATTCTTCTGGGCTGATATGTACATCAACGGCTAAACCTTGTGGGCCAAAAATTTCGGTATGATTTAAATAATCGGCTTCGCGCACACGGGCAATTTTTGTGGGTGTATGAAAGAGCGTATGAGCAATTTGACAGGCAACCATATTAGTTTCATCACGGTTGGTCACAGCTATTAACATATCAGCGTCTTCCGCCCCTGCCTGCAACAGTACATCAGGATGAGCCGCATGTCCGGTGACAGTGCGTAAATCGACATGTTCTTGTAAATTGTATAATAAAGTCGGGTCGTGATCGACGACAGTAATCTCGTTAGCTTCACTAGCAAGATTACTGGCAAGGGAACTGCCTACTTGTCCGGCACCAAGGATGATGATTTTCATTGAATCTATTTTTTAGCTTGTTTAGGATCAATATCAAGTGCGCGTAATTTACGATATAAATGAGTGCGTTCTAATCCGACTCGTGCTGCTGCTTGACTGACATTGCCACCGGCTTCCTGTAATTGGTGTTCCAAATAATCCTTTTCAAATCGTTCACGCGCTTGACGTAGTGGTAAATCGTAAACTGACAAATTTTCCGTTTGGGCGGGGCGCTGCTTTAACACTGATTCAATTTCATTTACATCAATTGTGTCGTCATTTCCTAAAATGAGTAAACGTTGTACCAAATTTTTTAATTCGCGTACATTGCCCGGCCAAGAATAATTGCGGAGTCGGTTTTGAGCCGCTACTGTAAAGCGACAATAGGAAAGGTTTTCTTGATTGATAAAGAGATTCAGGTAAAATTCTAATAATTCTGGCACATCTTCACAATGTTCGCGCAAAGGGGGAATGTGTAAGGAAACCACATTTAAATGATAATATAAGTCTTCGCGTAAACGTCCAGTTTTTAAGGCTTCATTAAGTTCATAAGCAGTTGCTGCAATAATGCGGACATTGATGGGTACTGGTTCGGATCCACCATTGCGTAAAAATGATTGGTTTTCTAAGCTGTTCAATAATCGTGCTTGTATGGCATCATCCATATCGGCAATATCTTTGATAAACAAAGTACCACCATTTGCTTGCTCAAGACGGGATAAAATCTCGCTTCCTTGACGGCCAAATAGTTCCAGTGCTTGATTTTCTGGACTCATACCTGCAACCCGTACTTGCACAAAGGGACCGGCATGATTTTGACTATTTTGGTGAATATAGTGTGCGAATAAGGCTCTCCCGGTGCCAGATTCTCCGCTGATAAGTACACTGGTATTATGCTGGTTAATCCGCTTAACTTGTTCACGCAACTTTCTCATCATTTCGCTATGTCCTAATGGTTCATTCACGAACTGTATGTTTTTGCGTAAACCGTAATTTTCCCGTTGTAAAGCCGCCATATCTAAGGCTCTATTGATTGTAATCAATAATTTAGAAAGGGATACGGGTTTTTCAATAAAATCATAAGCACCTAAACGGGTTGCTTCAACGGCTGTTTCTATAGTGCCATGTCCTGAAATCATAATCACAGGATTTTCTATCAATAATCCGCTCTCATGCCATTCTTTAAGCAAGGAAATACCATCAATATCGGGCATCCAGATGTCTAGCAAAATCAGATCTGGATGTTGTTCCGCTCGAATTTTTCTGGCAGTGTTACCATCTGCCGCGATGCTAACGGTAAATCCTTCGTCTTCTAAAATTTCTTTGATGATATTGTGAATATCTGGTTCATCATCAACTACTAAAATGTGTGCGCTCATAATAATTATCAATTTATGTTTTTGAACAACTACCCAAAACCGGTAGCTGAATTACAATACAAGTTCCTTGTGTTTGTTCTATCCACACCTTGCCACAATGTTCTTCAATGATTTTTTTAACAATAGCTAAGCCTAATCCTGTCCCTTTAGTTTTTGTCGTGACATAAGGCTCAAAAATTTTCTCCAATAAATCTTTGGGAATGCCTGGGCCTTGATCAGATATGCGTAGTTCGACACAATCTGAACTTTTAAAATAGCGACTGCTTATCGTAATACAATTGTCAGTTGCTTGGGCTTCTAGGGCATTTTTAATTAAATTATGTAAAACTTGTCGCAAACGCCCATGATCTGCATTAAGGATTGGAATCTTATTATCCAGTACTGTCTTAATAGGTATATCATACAAGTCAATAACTTCTGCTATTAATTGGTTGATATTTATAGATTTTTGGTTAATTTCAGGTGTTTTGGCGTATTCAGAAAAAGCATTGACCATTTTTTTCATTACATCGACTTGTTGAATAATCGTATGTGTCATACGATTTAAGGTTTCTGCCTCTTTTTCCGATAGTTGACGCAAATATTTTTGTCGTAAACGTTCCGCAGAGAGTTGAATTGGTGTTAGTGGATTTTTGATTTCGTGAGCCAATCGACGAGCTACTTCACTCCATGCAGTATCTCGTTGTGCTTGAATCAAGGCGGTTACATCATCACAAACAATAACATAGCTTTCTGGGACAGTTCCACGTAATTGAGTGCCACGACACATTAATATTTTTCGCTCACTGACACCGTATAAAGTCATTTCTTTTTCCCAATTTGTCGCCGAATTTTCTATATTCTTACGAAGGGATGTAGATAATGGAACCAATCTAGGATAATCGGTTTCCAATTGGGTTAAGTTTTTACCTAATAAGTCATTTAAAGGTAAACCGAATATCTTAGCCGCAGCAGGATTTGCAGTCCGTAAGTGTTGTTCAGAATCAATCGAAATCACGCCTGAAGATAAACATTCTAGTACTGTTTCTAAGTAAGCATGTTGGCTATCTGCGATTTGTTGACTTCGTTTAGCTTCATCGCGTGCTTGTGCAATCTTGCTTGTCATTTCATTAAATGATTGCACTAAGAAACCCATTTCATCCAAATGTTTTACGGGTAATTTTTTCTCGTAATTGCCTTTAGCTACTGCCCGTGTGCCTTCCGCTAAATCACTTAAAGGGGCTACAAAACGGCGTGCTGCAAAAAAGGCCATCCATACCGCACTGAAAATGCTCAATAATAAAATCAGAGATAACACCAGCGTTAAAGTCATACTCAAGGATTGCTGCAAATAAGTTCTTTCCTTATAGTTTGTAAAAGCTACTTCAACATTTTCTGCCAGTTCACGGATACGTGTTGGTATTGGAAATAAGGCATGTAGTAAACGCACTGGTTGACGTTGAGAGAATTTTACTACGACGCTAATATGTAAAGCTTGATCCTTAGCTAAGGATTCTAAGTACACAGAACTGTTGAATTGCTTGACTTGTAACAATACGCTTTCACTAGGACGATGAGGTAATAATTGGCCAATATTTATACTACTAAAGGCGATAATGCGTCCATTAGAGGATAATAAGCTTAATTCCAATGCGCCGAGGCTTTGGCGTAAGTTGTTTAGTTGCAAAAACACTCGTTCATCACCGATATGTGTTATTGCTTCGGCAACAGCGGTTGTCTTTTTCAATTCTTCACGCATACGGATATCAATGCTGGTACGACTTAAATCAAGGGCATTGGTTAAAGCTTCTTCTATATTGACATCAAACCAATTATCTAAGCGTTGATGCAAGAATTCTAAGGAAAAAGAATAGACAACAATGACCGGGACTGTGGATAAGATTACCAATAAAGTGACTAAACGAATGGTCAACCGAGCGCCGGCACGCTTTTTACGAACTTGACGAATAAGATCATGTAGCTTAAAAGCGAGAATAGCTAACAGCACTAATAGTATTACTGCGTTGATAAGTAATAATGTTGAATATAAATGCTCGAAACGTTCGGAATTTTGCAATGTTGATACTATCATCAATAGCGAAATTAGTAGCGCTATAAATAAGCCTACTGCTATAGCTGTATTTAGCCAACTTTTAATTTTTAGGGTTCTAAAGGACATAAATACCAATCACTGCTTAAACGCCATTGTGAAGAAAGATACGCTATTGGGCGTAATGAAATCGGTAAAGACTCAATATCTAGCTCAATTTGTAAAGAAACTATATAAGTC
>JAUXCJ010000359.1 GCA_030618965.1 Thiomargarita sp. | reverse complement strand
TTAAGTATATAAAAAATTTTGTGTTATTTAATAAAATTGATAAAATCGTCTGCGAAACTTTACCACTGGAGATTAACCCAAGTTGCTAGCTATAACTTTAGATAGCTCTTTGAAAACTACCGATTATAACGCTTTGGGAGAACACAATCATTTCAAAGGGTTACAATAGCTTTAACTTGGCATTTTGGTGATTTTTCGAGTTGCTGAATCTAGTCTTACATCAAAGGTTGGCTAGCTCCTCGTGTTCGACACGTCATTGGATAAGTGGGACACACTAAAAATGTATTATTCTATTTATTGAATAATAAGAAATTAACTTTATCTTCCCTTTTTTTCGGAAAGTAATATTATGAAAAAGCTTAATATTTGGCTACCATTGGTAGCAATAATGACTTTTGTGTTTGCCTTAAACCCAACCAGTTATGCCTGTGGGAATCCACCTCCAATACAACCACCTAAGGTTTGGGTAATATCTCATGGTGATACCAATAATGATGGCCTGTTTGAATGGTGGATTGGCATTGAACTCGATTCGGTTTTCGCACCAATTAACCCCGCCACCAGCTGTGTGTGCGGTTTAGGACTAAATGGTAATTTACCTCCCATTGCGATTCTCGCTGGTGCAATGATAGCCGTCACTAACACAGTGACCCATGAAATTACCCCACTTCCTGAATTCGTTTTTCTCAGAGACCCAAATTTGGATGATCCGTTAAAAGCTGGTGACGCATTACCTCTGGGTGCCCAATGGGCTGGATTCCAAGCGTTTGTAAATCCGTTTGTTCTTCCTCCGTTAGGACCTAATGAAGTCTATAAACTCTGGTTTGAGGTGCTTTTCGATGTCCCCGTTTTCCCGCCGATAGCGGTACAAGTAGCGGCTGGGTCTCCAGGTGATTCTGATCATCCCATCATATACACTATTGATCCAGTGATTGCCTCATTATTGCTGGAAAAACCTCACGTCAAACAAACCTTCACCGGTATACCTGAAAATGAAGGCCGAGTTCAGCTATTCCACAGCATTTCTGGTCTGAAAAAATTGGTTGTCCGGGTCAACGACTATCCTAAAATTGAGTTACGTGGTTTAAGCGACAACGAAGGGAATACCATTGACGCATCCATCGACATTTCACATTATATGATGCAAGGAAATAACAATACCATTAGAGTGGATGCTTTTGGCAAAAAGGGTGGTGAAGCGACGCTAACTATAGGGGAATGAAATTTAGATGAATTAGGTCCGAAACTGTTAAGAGTTTAAGACTGACTGCCTTTGTGTCCTTTCGAGCTAACTCGATGGGCACAAAGACGAACCTATCCAAAATTTTCTTTAGTCAGCCTATTGATAAAATAGGCGATTGCATCACAAATTGGTTACACCCAACCAAGCGAGTTTTTCTCAAGTAACCCCAATTTTCCATCTGACGAGGGGATAATACTCGCGGATCAAGTTTTTAATTATTGACTTTTTAAAAAAATTTATGAAAATTAATATATAATTTTGATATTTAAATCTTTTCTAATAATTGGAGCGAAGAGAAGCGAAGAAGCTTTAGCTTTGGGCGACCAGCCAAAGCTAAAGCTTTGGACTCCAACATACTTTATAATTTTCATTATTATTCAAATATTTATTTTTTAAAAATATAAAATACGATTTGTCAAGCCAAAAAAACTTGATCATCGAGTGTCAGGTTTTAAAAACTGTCAGGTTTAATAGCAATCGGTAAACGCTATATGAAGTTAGAACTTACGCATTTACAGATCATATTTTATATATTTATCAATTAAAACAACGTATTATATTTGGAAGTCTTATCCATTTTTATAACTCATCCCTGTAGTTAAAAAAAACGAATAACTACAAAGATTGCATTTAAGAAAGGATAAAAAAACCGCTTTGCTGATATTTTGCCTTATCCATTCTTAAATACAATCTGTGTAGTTATTCTTTTGTATTAATACGAAAAATCCCAATTAAAACAACAATATATTATCTATAAGCGATTAATTTATAAAGATAAACCCAAAACCCACCCCCAAATTTTCAAAGGGCGCCCTTGCATCCCCCCTTCCAAGGATTCAAGCACCAAAAATCAATAATTAATTGGTCCTTACGAGCCGAAAGCCGTTGTCCCCGTTGCGTTTAGACGGCCTGTTCCTGCCACGGATCGCCGACCGCGTCCACCCAGCGTTGTAGAGCCACGATCCACCCCGCAGGACAAAAATGCTACTACTTCCTTCCCAAACACGGCCATCAGTAGGTGCCCTATCATAATTTTTATGGTAAGGATCAGCACACCATTCCCAGACAGTGCCGTGCATATCATATAGTCCAAAGGCATTGGGTGGAAAGCTACCTACTTCCATTTTATCACCACTTGCGGCATATCTCGCCCACTGCGGTTTAATCACCTCACCAAAATAATAAGGAGTCGTTGTACCAGCACGACAACTATATTCCCATTCGGCTTCACTAGGTAAACGATAAGTTTTACCTGTCAGTTCAGATAGTTTCTGACAAAATGCCACCGCATCATCCCATGAAACTCTTTCTACAGGATAATGCTTACACTTAGGAAGATCATCCCCTTGAAAGTTGGACGGATTATCCCCCATAACAGCTTCATATTGCGCCTGTGTAACGGGATATTTGCCCATATAAAAGCCTTCTGCTATTGTGACTTGATGTTGTGGGCCTTCATTGCTATCTCTGTTTTCCTCATTTTCCGGCGAACCCATGATAAAAGTCCCTGCTGGAATAGCCACCATTTCCAAAATTACGCCCTTGCCTAAATCTTCTATGTAGTCGGCTCCTTTTTGCTCGCTGTTGATGATTTTGCCTTGGGCATTTAGAGTCTCTAACTCAATTAATGTAAAACTTTCTCCAAACCCATGTAAAGCCAAAGAAGACACTTCAACTTTATCAGCTTGAACTTTCAAATCAACAAAAATCGGATGAGTCGAACTCTGTTCATACAAGGGTTTAGCAATATCACGTTCTGCAT
>JAUXCJ010000362.1 GCA_030618965.1 Thiomargarita sp. | reverse complement strand
TCTTTTACCAGATTGAATCCAGCTTGTCCAGCCAAGCTGACCATATTTTCCAAGCTGCGCTGCTGGTACTTCATCTTTATTAAGAACCAGGTTTATATCCCAGGCATATTCGAAACCAATATAGTCTCTTACCAAGTTGGTTAAGCTTTCAAGCCTATTTCCTGCCGGCAAAAAATTTTCATAGTCTTGCAAGCTTAACGGCCCAATTGTAATCCGAAATTTATGCTGACATTGCCAACTCTTTGTGCCTATAACAGCAGAAACTCCTAGCTGACCAGTGCTAGTGTCATTATCCAGAAAACAATAACTATCTTTAGGAATATTTAACCATTCTCCTACAAATTCATGAATAACTATTGGAACCTGAAAGTAATCAGATAAGATTGCTTTCAGGCCGGTTGAATGCCGTGTATGGCAGCCCAAATGTGCCGCAAAATGTAATTTGGTATGGTCAGGAATATTTTCACGGTTTTGCTGTGAAGACTCACCTATGCCCAAAAGAGAACCTACATAAAAAGTAAAGCGGTCTTTATCTGGGCGGTCAAGCTGAACCGTAGGTTCTTTATCAGCCCAAGCTCTGTAAAATAAACTGAGCAGGCGATGATGGAACATATCAGCAAATTCTGCAAAGGTATGGTCTTTTGAATTACGAATCCGATTTCGGGCGTATTCAGTTAAGTGCAAAGGCAAAGGTCCATTTGGGCCAAACACCCCAAAAAAGAAAACTTTTAATATCGACGTATTATTGCTTTTAGCCTCAAATGAGGCCAATGTTGAAGGTGCAAATTGAAGACTTGGCATCTGACCCAGCCGAACTGCATCATCAGCAGGCTTTAGAGAATAACCCAATCGGGGCGTGTTTTTATGCAAACTCTCTATTTGCCTAAGCGCAGCATAAAACCCATATTTATAAGGTTCCTGTTGCAGATTGGAGAGTACCTCTAAATCAGTGTTCTGGTTCCTGTTCTTACTGGCCATCGCATTATCTCACCCCGTTCCCGGGTTTTTATTACAAGTTGAGTAAAACTATTGATTGAAACATATTTACGGAAAAACCTTTCCATTACGGCCCCCAACAGAAAACAGCTGGCACCAACGAAAGCAGATTCATCAAAATTTAAAGTGATTTCCAAACCTCGCCCAAAACACATCGGTCCTGAAATAGGCACTCGAACAGTTTGCGATTTACTTTGAACGGTCAACAAGCCTTCAATCTGCTTTCCGATAGAAGCTTCGGCATAATCGCCATAAAGTCTTAGTAAATCGCGCAGTGCAGTTGCACCCTGATTTTTGTCATTATTAATCAGACTAAGATAGTTTAATGATAAATGATTAATTAAACGCCAGGCATAGTCTCCTTCCGCATACGAGGGTTTTGGGTCTGTTGGCCCGGCTAAACAGCGCACGTTTTCAATAGGCGCACTAATCTCCCAAGTAAAATCGGTTTTTCTTTCACCTATCATCATCATTTTGGGTAAATCCCGATTTGTACATAATGCACGAACACCTAATTGTTTGAGATCACTGCTATAAGGTGTTTCACTCGCATCTACTAAAGAAAGAAATAATTCACTACCTACATAATCTGCTTTTAATTTGCCTAACCCTGTTTTTGCAGGTTCCAGTGTCGGTTGCCGCCTAGCTGTGTAATAAGCAAAATCACCTTGAACACCAATATCTTGGTGATGGGAATAGAATGGACGAAATATCTGTTCAGTCTTTGAACCCACACCATAACCTTCAACTTCTTCTAAACTAAAGACCTCAAAATCATTTGTTCTGGTTCTATCAACTACCAAATGATATTCTGTGCTTCGCTGGGTTAGATGGACACGGTCAGTTCGCTTAGAAAACAAATTTATCGCAGGCGAGCAATTAAGGGCGAAATTTTTAGCATCAATTAAATCCTCAAACTCTGCATTGTCTTCGTCAAATAATATTACAAACTCTACCTCCGTATCATTACAAAGCTGCATAGCGGTCTGCAACGAGAAAATCTCTATAAATAAGTAACGCTGCGGTAAGGCAAAATATTCCTGCAATAAGCGATAACCTTGAAAAGATGGCGAAGTATAGGGTAATAAGGCTTGGTGATCATCAAACCCTATGGGTTGAATCTTCGCCTTGTCGAGAATTTGACGACAGCCATCAGATGTTTCCTTTTTACCTTGAACTATCACCGCCACACTATGCCCTACAATCAATTCATAAAGCTGTAACGGCACCTTGCCACTGCCATGTAGATAAACAGGTAAATGCTCGATGTTCAATTGCTGAAAATTTAAGTCCGACACCGTTTGTAACGTTAACCTAATCCCGGCCTTAACACCTTTTATGCCAGAACCCGCATATTTAAGCGCTTCACCTAACGGCAGGTATTTTGCTTCTTCTAATTGCAAGGGCCAAAGGGTTATTTCATGCGCTGTTCTAAATTCACATTTACTACGCCCTTTAACATTGTTCTGACTGAATAACCGAGTATGCCTGGGTAATAAAAAGCCTTCTTCGGTGACACCACCATTTAAATCCGGTTGAAACTGAACAACAGTCATAGATGGCAAAGGTGATAAATAATGCGGATAAACAATTTCTATCAGATGTTGACTAAAACGAGGAAATTCTGCATCCATCTTCAATTGGATCCGAGCCGTTAAAAATGCAAAGCTTTCCAACAACCGTTCTACGTAGGGATCAGCACATTCTGTTTTACCCAAATCAAGACCCGACGCGATTTTCGGATAGCGCTGAGCAAATTCTGCTCCCATTTCACGAATAAACTGTAATTCCCGGTGATAGTACTCAAGAAGATGGGGATTCATGTTTGGCCTTCTTTCTGATGAAAGTCATAAACCGAAACTTCACCGCTTTCCAGCTCAAATTCAGTCCTTAAATACAAATGTAAGGGTTGTGGTTCTGCCCATAATTCCCCTTCAATCTCAAAAGTCACAGCATTGTGGTCAAACATACTCTTATCTACAAGCACTCTTATAGTG
>JAUXCJ010000199.1 GCA_030618965.1 Thiomargarita sp. | reverse complement strand
AGCCCTAACCCACTATTTACACCACCACTAGCGTGCATTAATAGTGTAATCGCAATAATATCTAACAAAAATTGTCCCGGAACTTGGACATTAAAGGGCAGCCACTTGGTTTTGATACTAAAAATACAGAGTATCGCAAATCCTGAATAGAACAAGCTGGTCAATAAAAATAATTTTTTATCAAACTGGCCTAAAAAACTAGGGGAAAAATGGCCACTCACAGAAATAACAAAAACAATCGCCACCGTCAGACGATAAAGATTAAATATAAACAATGCCCGCCAATCAGGTTTAGCCATATCAGCTTGAACAGTTGTTGGATTGCCTTCAAGTGTCATTTATTTAAACATCCCAGCACGATGCGCTTCACAACAATAGTGACTCTTACCTGAACTGAGTGCCTCTTCTTCAGGAAGATATACACCACAATACTCACAACGCACCATCGCCTTACTCTGTTGTCGTGTTGCGGTTGTGGTTGCCTGTTCCATCCTAGTTTTATCGTATTGATTTTGCTTTAATCTTTTAAATAAACGCCGACCAAACCACAACAGAAACCAGATAAGCAAAATAAGAAGAATAGAGCGTATAGAGATCATAATTATGTGTGTGCTATTTTATCCAAAATCCCGTTGACATATTTGTGACTCATTTCAGCACCGAACTGCTTGGCTAATTCCACTCCCTCATTAATCACAACTTTAAAAGGAATATCTGGACACTGCTTCAATTCATAGCAGCCGATTCGCAAAATCGCCAGCTCAATCGGATCAATTTGATTTAAGCCCCGATCCAAAAATCGGCCAAATGTTGTATCTAATTGATTCACTTCTTGATGAATCCCATGCAATAAGCGTTTGAAGTAAGGAATATCAACTTTCTCCATATTCTCTTCATCTAAAAACTGTTGCAAAATTAAGTCTATATCTTGTCCGCTTAATTGCCATTGATATAAGGCTTGCAAGGCACGCTGACGTGCCGCAGAGCGAGCTTTGGGAGAAAATCTTTGTTTTGTGGGCATTTTAGTTATATTTATTGTTCTCAAAACCTATAATTGACCGAGCAAGCTCACCATTTCAATGGCTGACAATGCCGCTTCTGCACCCTTATTACCTGCCTTAGTTCCAGATCGTTCAATCGCTTGCTCAATTGAATCAACTGTCAACACACCAAAAGCTACCGGAATAGAGTTTTGCAAAGACACAGTTGCTAATCCTTTAGAGCATTCTCCCGCCACATATTCAAAATGCGGAGTACCGCCACGAATTACCGCACCAATAGCAATAATCGCCGCATATTTTTTATTCGTCGCCAAGCGTTGAGCTACCAACGGCATCTCATAAGCCCCGGGTACTCGTACCACTGTTATATTCTCATCTGTCACACCATGCCGCTTCAAGGTATCCAATGCGCCCTTCAGCAAGCTTTCTGTCACAAAACCATTAAAGCGCCCCACCACAATCGCATACGGCGCATTACAATTGACAAAATCTCCCTCAATCATTATAGCCATTAGTCTTTTTTCTCATTAGTTACATAATCAACAACTTCCAGCCCAAAACCTGACAGCGCGTGCATCTTTTTCGGCGCACTGAGTACCCGCATTTTACGTACTCCCAAATCTGACAAAATTTGCGCCCCCAAACCATGCGTGCGTAAATCATGTGCTGACTGTTGTGCTGGTAAATCCTTCCCCTCATCTTGACTACAATAATAGAGAAGCCGATTAATCATGGTTTGAGCATCTTCCCGTTGATGCAATATAACCACCACTCCGCATTCCTCCTCAGCCACACGTTTCAAGGCCTCACGCAAAGGCCATCCACATTCATCACGCACACTACCCGTCAAATCGCACAAAGCATTACGAATATGCACTCGTACTAAAACTGGTTCGCTTGATTGTATGTCACCTTTAACCAAAGCAAAATGCAAAGTATCATCAATACCATCTTGATAGACAAGCAATTGAAATTCACCAAATTCAGTCAGCCAACGACAACTACTCAGTCGCGTCACCGTTTTTTCATGCTCAACACGAAAATGGATTAAATCAGCAATTGTCCCAATTTTCAAATCATGCTGCTTTGCAAACTTTTCCAAATCTGGACGACGAGCCATTGTGCCATCCTCATTCAGGATTTCCACAATCACAGCCGCTTCTTCTAATCCAGCCAAACGGGCTAAATCACAACCAGCCTCAGTATGCCCCGCACGTCGTAGCACCCCACCAGGTTGCGCCATTAAAGGAAAAATATGTCCGGGCTGTACCAAATCAGACGGTTTTGCCTCTTTTTTAACAGCAGCGAGAATAGTTGTTGCTCTATCAGCAGCAGAAATCCCAGTTGTCACACCTTTAGCGGCTTCAATAGACACAGTAAAATTTGTTGCAAGCGTGGCATTATTTTCATTAACCATCAATGGCAAATGCAGTTGCTCACAGCGTTGCCTCGTCAAAGTGAGACAAATTAAACCGCGCCCATAACGAGCCATAAAGTTAATATCTTCAGGCTGCACATTGCTTGCAGCCATGATTAAATCGCCTTCATTTTCTCGATCTTCATCATCCATCAGGATGACCATTTTTCCTTGGCGAATATCAGCAATAATTTCTTCAATACTGTTTAGGGACATAGTTTACAATTAACTTATTTTATTAATATAACTTATTGGGATACAGTGTAAGGGTCACCCCATGCGGTGGTATAGCTAATTTCAAAATCAATCGACGCTCCAGCCAATTTTCTTTCAATTGGCAGAGGAACAATATCAGGCGTGCTGTGAGACAACTCAGGAGAAAGATCATTATCGGCTGGCATAAGCGCAATCTCAGCCGCAATATCCTGAATATCATCAATCAACTCATCCAGATTTGCTGCCTCTCCTCCCATAATCAACGCCGTTTCAATATCAGCTAGTAGTTCATTACTCACTGTTGCAGGCTGCTTATTGCCATTAACTTGTACAATAGCTTCCACTTTTACAATCAATACCCGCACTGTACCGCCATATTTATTACGCTCGCGGCTTTCAGAAATTTCCCAGACTGATACTGCTGGAATAGTGTTTTTCTCAATAACGGATTCCTGACGATAAACATGACCAAGGCCAATATTATTATGGTAGCCATTAGCAGGAGTAATGCTTTCAAGCTCAGCAATAATTCGCTCGATAATTTGTTCGCGTATAGTTTTCATCTAAAATATAGTATATTTGTTGGAGTCCAAAGCTTTAGCTTTGGAAACCAGCCAAAGCTAAAGCTTTGGACTCCAAGTGACAAATACGGTTGACAACCTAATTGCGGCATTTGATTGAGTTACCATTGTAACGGATTTTGATGTTCAAAATTTAAACTTCTACGACAAATTCTCTACAAAATGAGGGCGATTCCTCAAAAAAATAGCCTCTTGGATTAGAAACAATACGAGTATTCCCAATTTTATAATCCCGAGATTCATGAATATGACCATGAATCCAAAGAATCGGTCCTGAATTTATAATAAGCTCATCAAGTGGAGAGGCATAAGCTGCACTTAATAAACCTAAATCTGAGCTTTTTTCCTTATGAAGTGATTGGCGACTAGGGGCATGATGTGTTATCACAATTGTTTTTTGCGGATTATCGTCGAGTTCAGATTTTATCCATCTGATAGATTTAGAATGCAATATTTGAGTATCAACCGCACGTAATTTTCTGAAATGAGGATCGACTCTAATTTTGTAATAATCATTCATATCCCATTGCGCCTCTTGACGTGCAAGATTTGCTTCTCCGAATAATTTGAAATCGGTCCAAAGTGTACAGCCTAAAAATTTAAAGCCATCAATTTCAAACTTGTCATTTTCCAAAATATGTACTTGACTACCCAAGGCTTTTTCACGTAATTTATTCGTTAGCTTAGGGATGGCATGACCATAATATTCGTGATTACCTAAAACGTATAGCACTGTTTTATCAGGAAATGATTTTTTTGCCCATTCTAATCCTTTTAAACCTGGATGAATATCTCCCGCCAGCACCACAATATCAGCCTCAGTTTGAGGTGGATGGAATGGGCCAAATTCAAGATGTAAGTCACTAAAAATTCGTATTTTCATAAAAATGGTAAAAGTAAATGCGCCATTTTTACTTACTGGCAACCGGAAATTCCACTATAAAAGTAGACCCCTGCCCCAGTTCACTTTCACACCAAATTTTGCCATTCATCATCTCAACTAATTTTTTGACAATAAACAAGCCTAAGCCAATCGAAGATTCCTCACCTGTCGGTCGCGCACTTAAACGGGCAAATTTGCCGAATAATTGTTTTTTATCTGACTCGCTCAATCCGGCTCCCTGATCTTGTACTTCACAACGGATACAGCACTGTTT
>JAUXCJ010000153.1 GCA_030618965.1 Thiomargarita sp. | reverse complement strand
TTGTGGGTAATCAATCGGGGTTATCTTCAAAAAATAAGATATTCTTAATTTGATAATTTATTCTCAAATTAAGAATCAATTATCAAATTGAGAATAAATGAAGTAGTTTTTATAATGATTTTACAGCACGCTTTAATTGTCTTCCAATTATGCAATTTACGATAAATGGTTGCTTGACTGATTTCCAAAAAAATTCAGCCGCTTGCCCAACATTACCATCGCAGAATTCAATCGCTTCTACAATCGCTTCTTTTTCCACCTGCCAGAATGGGCGAATTTTTTTACCTGTCTCAATTACTGAATCATTTTTCGGTATTTCGTCGAATACAGCAGACAACATTTTAGCGGTGAGCAATTGAGCATTATTCAACACAACAATATTATGGATAACATTCTGCAATTGCCGTACATTACCATGCTAGGGGTAATGCAATAGGATTTTCTGTGCCTCTGACGTAAACCCTTGAAAACATTTCTGCTCTAAAGCGCTATATTTGTTGAGAAAGCTTTGGGCAAGGAGTAAGACATCGGTCCCACGTTGACGCAGTGGAGGCAGCTTTAGAGAAATGACATTCAAGCGGTAATAAAGGTCAGAACGGAAATTTTCCCTCTCTATCTCGGTGAGCGGATCACGATTCGTGGCACAGACAAAACGGATATCGACTTTTTCTAACTTGCTACTACCAACTTTATTAAAGGTTCCTGTTTCCACAAAGCGCAGTAGCTTACGTTGTAAATCTAAATGCATTTCCCCGATTTCATCTAAAAACAAGGTACCACCGTTGGCAATAGATGCCGCCCCTTCCCGATTTTTATCAGCCCCAGTAAAGGCACCTTTAACATGTCCAAACATTTCACATTCCATCAAGTCGCGAGGAATGGCAGCACAATTGAGGGCGAGAAATGTTTTATCCTTGCGTGGACTTTTTCCATGAATAGCCTGAGCGCAAAGTTCTTTACCGGTGCCGCTTTCTCCATTAATGAACACTGAAGCTTTACTCGCAGCGATCTTATCAATCTTTTGGAAAATATCCTGCATCGGCTGGGACGCACCTATCATAAATTTATTGTATTCATAATCTTTTATGTTGTTCATGGGATCATTTATATAAATTTAATATGGGATTGAAAATTCTATCGTTTTATTACCCTTATGTTAAAATAAAATTAATTTAAAAACGAAGCAAATTGCTAATAAGCTTAAGCAGAGGACAAGTATGTTATGTGTATTGTTGTTCATTCTGCCAGATTATATGGATCGGTTAATATTTGAATGGGAATAAGCGGATAGTAATTTCGGATAAATGGTTTGGTTTTTTTTATGGAAGGTTATTTTTGGAGGTGGTAACTTTAAACTAGTTTTTAACTAAAAATATAATAACCATTGGGATAGCTGGGTATTGTTCCCGAATGGACAAGGATAGCGGACATAGGAAAAATAAAGTTCAGTTTTGATTTGTGGATGCCAAGACCTCCGAGGTTTTGAAAACCTCGGAGGTCTGATTTTCAACTTATTTAGGATTCCTATATTAGTTGTTTATTTCGCCATTAATCTTTGAATATCCTTTACCGTCTTAGGTAAATCGGCTGTCAGCACTTCATGTCCCCATTCTGTTATCAACACATCATCTTCTATACGAACGCCAATATTCCACCAGTCTTCATGTATATCTTCAGTGGGGGGAATGTATAAGCCTGGTTCGACTGTCATTATCATACCCGCTTCTAATTCCCGCCAAACGCCATCAATTTTGTAATCACCAGGGTCGTGTACGTCTATGCCTAACCAATGACCAATACGTGGTACATAAAAGCGTTTATAAGCTTCTTCTTCTATTAAGGTTTCAAATTTACCAACAAGTAAGCCCAGTTCTATCATTCCTTGGGTGACAACTTCAATCGCGGCTTGATGGGGTTTATTCCATTGGTTGCCTGGGTAAATTTGCTCCAATGCTGCTGCTTGAGTTTTGAGTACCAGTTCATAAATCGCTTTTTGAATCGGTGTAAAGCGGCCATTTACTGGAAAAGTACGTGTAATATCAGAGGCATAACCATCAAATTCTGCGCCAAGGTCAATCAATACCAAGTCTCCATCATTGAGTAAATCACTATTGTCAGTATAGTGAAGCGTACACGCATTTTTACCACCTGCTACCATGATGGGAAATGCTGGGAAACGACAACCATTACGCAGGAATTCATGGAGTATTTCTGCTTCCAGTTGAAACTCATATAAACCGGGACGGCAAATCTGCATAGCACGTATATGAGCACGGCTGGCTATTTCTACCGAGGTTCGCATGGCATCAATTTCTTCTTCCGTTTTAAACAAGCGCATTTCGTGTAAAACATGATCCAAAGCGAGTATTTCGTATGGAGCTACGACACCGGAACGGGCACGACTACGGAGTTGATTAATCCAAGCCATGAGTTGTTCATCAAATTCTTGAGAATAGCCCATGGGATAATACAAACAGTAGCAACTTTCCATTAATCCCGGTATGATGTCATCAACGTCAGTTATAGGAAAAGCATCATCTGCTCCGTATATTTCACAAGCCCCTTCTAAACCAACACAGCTACCATTCCAGGTTTTGTCATAGTCATCTTCTTCCCTACAAAATAAGATATATTGTCCTTGTTGACGCTGTGGCATAATGACGGCAATGGCATCAGATTCAGGAAAACCGGTGAGATAATGAAAATTACTTGCTTGGCGATAAGGATAAGGTACATCATGGTTGCGTATTTGTTTGGGGGCAGAGGATAAAATAGCCATGCTGCCCTTACCCATGATTTCCATCAGTTCTTCCCTGCGGCTTTTAAATTCATTCATGTCCATATTATTTGTCCGATTGACCCCTCCCCCTAGCCCCCTCCCGCTGGGAGGGGGAACCTCCACCCCAGCGGGGGGGATTGAGGGGGGGCACACTCTCTTCATATAAGCCTATTACGCCAATTTTTATATATTCAATAATTTGCATATAATTTTCTTCGTTTTCATCACTGTCCTCAGCAGAGGAGATGCGTGAAATTGAAACGAGATCATTAATAAACTCTTTTTCATTTCCAGTCAATGTTTCAACGCCAGCTAGTCCTAAACCAAATAAAAATCCTTCGCACCAAGCTCCTAATGCTTGAATGCGTTCTGGCATGGACTCATCCTCATCGGGTACTAATGGCATAAATTCAAAGTTAGGAGAATTTAATTGTTCTAGGGTGTAGTTTTTTAATAGCAATAATTGTTGCTCGCATTCTGAGGCTAAGCCATCTTGAACGCTTGTTTCACCTAGAACGTGTTTTAACCATTTGTCATTGTCGAAATCGCTACTACATAATAGGCCACATAAAATACCGTGTGCTTCAGCGGCTGACATTAAGGCGCCAACAAGTGTTAAAGATTTATTCAGGATTTGGTAAATTTCTTTAATCTCTTTCATGTTATTTTCTGTCATAGCGAAAGCTACGCCGAATACGATTCACATTTTCTAATCGTCGCAATTGTCGCATGATAAGTGCTAAATGATGACGATTTCGCACATAAATACCAAATTTCAGTGTACTATAGCCCCTTTCATAGTTTTCATTGGCAACTTCATCAATATTGATGTTCATATTAGTAAGTGTTGTTGCAAGCTTAGCTAAAATACCTCGCTGATCACGCACATCAACACAAATATCGACTAAAAATTCCGATTGAATCCCTGATTCCCATTCTACTGCCAATAATTTTTCTGGCGGATAACGGGATTCTGCAATATGTTTACAGCTACTTGTGTGAATGATAATACCTCTACCTGCACTTATAAAACCCACAATATCATCACCAGGAATAGGCCTACAGCAGGCTGCGAAATTAACTAGAACTCCTTCTGTACCTCTTATAATCATAGGCTTAGGGTCATCGCCTATTACTCTGGATTTATCTTGCGTTGGATCAAATTGACGTGCGACAATCAATGCGATACGGTTGCCAAGGCCAATATCTGCCAGCAGCTTATCAAAGCTATCAACTTTAAAAGTTGCCTGTAAACAAGTTCGTTGTTCTTTACTCAGTTTATCAACTGATAAAGCATATTCTAATAACTCTTTGTTTAATATACGTTTTCCTAAAATAATCGCTTCTTTATGTTGAACATCTTTTAAAAAGTGCCTAATGATAGTACGAGCACGAGCCGTTCCCGCAAAATTTAACCAACCCGGATTAGGACGTGCCCATTCCGCTGTGATTACTTCAACTGTTTGTCCGCTACTGAGTACTGTGGACAGGGGCGCGGGTTGATGATCAATAATCGCCCTGACAGATTGATTACCCACGTCACTGTGTATCGCATATGCAAAGTCAATCGCAGTTGCCCCTTTAGGTAATTGCATAATTTTCCCGTTAGGAGTAAAAACGTAAACTTCTTCTGGGAATAAATCGGTTTTGACATGATCTAAAAATTCTAGCGAGTCGCGGGTATTTTTTTGCATCTCCAGCAAACCTTGTAACCATTCTTTGGCACGCGGACTACTCATATTATGTGTTATGTCATTTAAAGAACAATCTACTTTTTTGTCATCATATAAGCCATGTGCGGTAATTCCATTTTCTGCCATTTCGTGCATTGCTTTGGTACGGATTTTAATTTCAATCGACAAACCATGTGGGCTAAATAAGATAGTATGTAGGGATTGATAACCATTAATTTTAGGAATAGCGATATAATCCATGAAACCATCGTGTTTTGGTTTATAAAGACTATGTACGATACCAAGGATACGATAACAATCTTCTTGACACTCTGTCTGAATCAGGAAACGACAATTATTAGTGACTTGATGAAAGGTTTTTCTTTTATCAATGGAACTAGCTTCTTTTTTTTGACGCATTTCTTGATAGATAGCATAATAATGCCTTTTGTGCATCATAACTTGGGCATTGATAGCGGATTCATTAATAC
>JAUXCJ010000310.1 GCA_030618965.1 Thiomargarita sp. | reverse complement strand
CGATTTTCACCTAATTTAGGGAGTTCTGATGACTGATACAGCTTTAACCATTGGCGGTCAAGATTATACATCACGTTTGCTAGTTGGTACTGGTAAATATAAAGACTTAGAAGAAACGCGCTTGGCTATTGAGGCTAGTGGTGCAGAAATCGTGACAGTGGCGATTCGACGTACTAATATCGGCCAAAGCGCTGATGAGCCTAATTTATTGGATGTCATTTCTCCCGATAAATATACCATTTTGCCCAATACTGCAGGATGCTATACAACAGAGGATGCGGTGCGGACTTGTCGATTAGCGCGAGAATTACTGGATGGACATTCATTGGTTAAACTGGAAGTGTTAGGCGATGAAAAAACCTTATTTCCTGATATAACCGCCACATTAGAAGCCGCTGATATTTTGGTAAAAGACGGCTTTCAAGTGATGGTATATACCAATGATGATCCTATCATTGCAAAACGTCTGGAAGAGCTAGGCTGTGTTGCGGTGATGCCGTTAGCCGCACCAATAGGTTCAGGTTTCGGTATCCGTAATCCCTTTAATATTGTGACAATTATTGAAAACGCGCAGGTACCGATTTTAGTGGATGCAGGGGTTGGTACAGCTTCAGATGCAACGGTAGCGATGGAATTAGGCAGCGATGGCGTATTAATGAATACTGCGATAGCAGCCGCTAAACAGCCTATTTTAATGGCTTCAGCAATGAAAAAGGCCATTGAGGCAGGACGAGAGGCTTTTCTAGCAGGACGTATGCCGCGTAAACGTTATGGCAGTGCCTCTTCGCCTTTAGAAGGTTTATTTTTTTAGTAACTTTGTGTGACCGCTTGAATTTCAAGCGATCCCATTCAAGGACCCCAGTGCCAAATAACAAGAAAATCACACCTTAAACCACACCAAGCGTTCAAAACCCAAAGCAATCACACTATAAAGTATTTAATCGCAATGGTTCCATAGAATATGATTATAGTGCTTGTTTATATTGCATTAATTGCATTTTTAATTCTTCCAGTTTTTCTTGAACTAGCTGTAGTTTTTTCAATTCCTCAAGCTACGTGGGAATAAGGAATAGTGTAAGAAATTTCCTCTTTTGTCTGAACTGTGATTTATGTGATTTATGTGATTGCTCTGATTTTGATTGATTTTTAATCAGAGTTCATCAGTTCATCAAATAAATCACAGTTCAGACAATTAATGGATAAGGCAAAACCTAAATAGAACTGGGGTTTTATCCAAATTGAGTTTCATCGTGGAAATTTTAAAAAAGGACGGATTATCAATACCGTCACCAAAAAAACCTATAAAATCTAGGTTAAAAGAAGCAGTTCTTCACCATCCCAAACAGAAGGATTGATCCTACCGAGCGAAGAAACTTGATGAATAGTACGTTCAATAAAAACTGGGTTCGAGGATCAAGTTTTTTTTCAAAAAACTTGATCCTCGAAAGCGTTTTCCTCAGATAATTTTAAAGTATTTAGCACATATTTCCTAGCTCGAAACCAAGCTTTAAGATCATTAATACTTGAACCAAATAAATCATTCGAGGATCAAGTTTTTTTTCAAAAAACTTGATCCTCGAATTGAGTTTTGCTTTAACAATGCTGAAGACAAGATGAATAACCATCCGATCCCTAGTTGATTTGACTGTAAAAAAAGCGTTGAATGGTTCTATAACTTCCATACGATTCAGTCCAACGAGAAATACCTAGCATAGTAATACGGGCTGTCATCGCAAGCATTGCTTCAGCTAGGTTAGACAATTGGCGAATCTTTGTATAATCAATTATTGGACTGGTACCACTCAAAAGAGTTATAATTTCCATGGTGATTGTGTTCTTCTATTATTAAGATTGTTTTTCGCTACTCAATCTTAACACAATCACCATTTTTTTCTCATGGGCGAAACAATTTTTATATTACCATAGTTTTTATATGTTTTTTGGCGAAGGTATTGACATATGCCATATACTATTTATGATAATTATCTATATTTACGCTATGAAAATTAACCGGATTCAATTTGCGCTATTTTGCTGAGAATCCGGACATTTTTAATTTGAAGCGCGACGTCGCCATACTGATAATTGAGCTACTGTATGTTGGAACTTGCGTGCGGTTTCACGAATTACAAATGGTACATCCTGTGGCTCTCCAACCGCTTCAAAATGGGTAGACAAGAAGCGTTTTAAACCATCATAAGTCGTTAGGTTTTCACCATTTTCTTTAAAACCGCCTAACCAATGTTGTTTTTGTGTGTACTCTTCTAACCAAGTATAAGGTGACGCAATCACCAATAAACCACCGACATTAATCCGTTTAGTTATATCAGTTAAGAACTTTTTCGGCTCATATAAACGATCAATGAGATTGCCAGCAAATACCAAATCATAGTTGTTATACTTGTCTTTAAGATTACAAGCATCACCTTGAGTAAATTCGATGTTATTTACCTTCTTACCCAATTGTAAATCAGCTAATTGAAATGATTTAACGCTACTTAACTCGCCTTCATCAGTGATGATATATTTCACTTC
Source organism: Thiomargarita sp. (assembly GCA_030618965.1). Lineage (GTDB taxonomy): Bacteria > Pseudomonadota > Gammaproteobacteria > Beggiatoales > Beggiatoaceae > JAUXCJ01. The sequence continues at coordinate 897 of JAUXCJ010000310.1, read as the reverse complement.
GCCATGTTCACGCAAATTTAGGGCATTACGAATAAATCTAGTTGAGAAATCGACTGCATCTACAAAGTCAAATTGACGCGCCAGTTCAAAGCTGCTGCGTCCAACAGCACAACCGATGTCTAATGCTCGGTGACGAGGATTATCACCTAGCAATTTAAAAATAATCTCAATACAGGCTTTAGGGTAGTTTGGTACTCCAAAATATTCATCACCGTAGTGAAATTCTAAATATTGTGAAATGAGTTCATCGGTTTCGTAGGTATTAAAATCTTGGGATATTTTGAGCTTTGATTCTACATATCGGAATCCGGCATGTTGATAAAAATGACGACGAAAAGCGTAACGTGAATCGCGTATGGCTTCATTTCCAGTTGAAATCCAACTGCCACCTTTAATCAAATTGTGCCTGCCATCAAAAGTGGGAACTGAAAAATCATCATAGGCTGGGTGTACTTCAAAGCCTTCAAAGCTATCTATAGCCGTTTCTGTCCATTGCCAGACATTACCGATGACATCTCCAAATTGTCCAAACCTAAATAAATTAACCGGACAAGATGATGCCCAATATTTTAAGTTTATATTAGCAGGGGCTTTTTCCCAGTTAGGGTAATGTTGCTTAAGGTGTAAATCATACAAACGATACCATTCAGCTTCACTTGGTAAGCGTATAGATTTGCTGGTACGCGCTGACATCCAATTACAAAAAGCCTTTGCTTCCAAATAGTTGACATCAACTGGCCAATCCCAAGGCATAGAAATAATTTCACACAAAGTGCGATATTGATAATCGCCATCCGCTGTTTTTTCCCAAAAAATCGGCTGTGAGACTTTCTTAAATTGTAACCATTGCCAACCTTCCTCAGTCCACCAAGTCTTATCTTGATAACCGCCATCTTT
>JAUXCJ010000192.1 GCA_030618965.1 Thiomargarita sp. | reverse complement strand
TAGGGGTATAAAAATAAATACGATAACACATAATATGGATTTGTAAATAACTTGACATTCCTTGTGACAATCGTATTATTTTAATTGCAGAGGTATTATATATTAATTAAATAAGGAGTCATTATGAAACTCAGATTGGGTATCGTATTTTTCACGATATTTTTATTAGCCGGCTGCGATGAAGATAAGGCAGAAACTGAAAAAACAACAGCTTCGACGCTTCAGCCTCAAACCAATAAACAAACTGGCACTAATTTGGAAACCAACACAAATCAGACTAGCGATTTACCACTAGAAGTGGTTATCAAAAAGTCTGAAGAGGAATTTGTACCAGCCACAATGGGGGAAGTAGATGACCCTGAAGAAGTCTCAGAAGAAGAACTGGAAACCTCATCAGAACAAATTGAGGAGGAATTTATAGAAGAATCCCCAGAAATGGAAGAAGATGATCCTGAAGACACTTTAGAAGAAGATGTGCCTGAAGAAGAGGTTGTTAATCCTGAAGAAAAGATTGTTAATCTTGAAGAATAACTAACCACAAACTTTCCTCGTTCTCAAGTTGGCACTTGGGAACGACAAACAAAACGGAGTTAATCAATGAGAGTTTCTGAAAAACCACTAAACCAATATCCTTGGTATTTACGTCCTCTTTTTAGGGCGCAAGAAAAAAAGTATAAGCAAGTATTAAAATCTGGATTACTTTGGGCTAGAGTGCCTCGCTTGTTTACTGGAGTAGCATTACTTTATGGTGCCTTAGATAGAAAAAAATCGCCGCTTGATCCAGTTCTTCGTTCTCTTGTAATCGTTAGAGTCTCACAAATCAACTGGTGTGATTTTTGTGTTGATCTCAACGCTTCGGTTCTATTTGAAAGAGAAGGTTCAATGGACAAAGCCACAGCACTAGAAAATTGGCAACAAAGCTCACTTTATAACGACAAAGAAAAAATCGCACTGGAATATGCTGAAACCGTTACTTATTCTGATCGACAAGTGACTAATGAATTAATGACGCAGTTACGTCAGTTCTTTAATGATGATGCGATTATTGAACTAACCGGATTGATTGCCTTTCAAAACATGTCCAGTAAATTTAATGCTGCTTTGGATGTCCCTCCACAAGGATTTTGCCAGATGCCTTCTACTAATAAGACACAATAACTATACTTATATTTATTCCTGAAATATTTTATGCGCCACTCTGGTCTACTTCATAGAGATAGAGTCATTTTGAAAAATTATTACAAATTAATAACCCTAACCCTGTTAGTCGCAAAATTGAGGAAAACAGGGTATGGATAAATTGACCAAACGGCGGCGTCGCTTTGAAACAGTGGTTAACACTTATGCAAAGGATGCGTTCCGCTATGCTTTTTGGCTGTGCAAAGATCGTGATACAGCTGAGGATATCGTACAGGAAAGCTTTACGCGGGCTTGGAAATCTTTGGATCAACTCACTGATGATGAAGCTGCGAAAAGTTGGCTATTTACAATCCTGAGAAGAGAAAATGCTCGCCGGTTTGAACGATATAAGCCTCAAATGGAAGCATTAGAGCCTAATGAAATAACGAGCAAAGGAAATTATGATACTAGCATAGAAGCCTTTGTGTTGCGTCAAGCACTCGCCCAATTAAATAAGGAGTACCGAGAACCCTTAGTGTTACAAGTTATTGGTGGATATAGTATGGAAGAAATAGCACAACAATTAGGATTGTCAAAGGGTGCGGTTATGACTCGTGTACATCGTGCCCGTCAAAAACTTCGCGATGCCTTAGGTGAAGAAAAATGAATTGTCAAACATATCGTCAACAATACACACTTGAGCCAAGATGCCAAGAAGAGGATTTTTTATACCATAAACAAGCCTGTTCCGATTGCGCTGCTTTTACAACAGACATGATCCAATTTGAACAAAGCTTGATTGAGGCTATGAAGGTAGAAATCCCCGACGATTTGACCGAGCGAATTTTGCAGCGCCAATTTAAGAATAAAAAATCGCCCAGTTTATTAGTCAGATTCAACGAACGGCTCAAAAGCATTCTGTACCTGCCTCCGGTTTACGCTGTCGCAGCAAGCCTATTCTTGGTAATTACTCTATTTAGCAGCGGAATCTTGTGGTGGCAAGCTGATACTGTTTATCTCAAACAAGAGATTCTTAGCTATATTGAAAATACACCGCAGGCATTTCAAACTGATAGCGAAGTACCTGCCGCAGAACTGCGTATGATGTTCCAAAAGATTGGTGCTAAAATGACTGGTGATATTGGCAAAGTAAGTTTTTGCAAAATTTTTACTTTACAAGGTTATCGCAGTGCACACATGGTTTTGAGTGGTATAAAGGGACCAATCAATGTTTTGTTTATTCGTGACAGTAACTTAACAGAGCCTCAAAATCTAAACAATGTCAAGTTTAAAGGCATTATACGCGCCACCTCTTGGGGTAATATTGCTATTATGGGTGTTGAAGAAGAACGATTGGAACAAATTAGCAAACGTATGAATGAGAAACTGATTTGGCTTTAGCAGAAATTATTAATCGCTTTATATGGGACAAACCGTTAGAATCGTTACCGTTATGGCGAGCGTGGATTATACTAAACTTACGGATGATTTATGCTGTTCTTAGAGATTTAACACAAGGACAGCTAAGTCTTCAGGCAATGAGCCTAGTTTATACTACTTTGCTATCACTTGTGCCATTGTTAGCTGTTAGCTTTTCCGTACTTAAAGGATTTGGAGTACATAACGAGTTTGAGCCTTTACTACTTAACTTTCTAGAACCATTAGGTGAAAAAAGTGTCGAGATTACTCAACAACTTATTGTCTTTGTAGAAAATATAGATGTTAAAGTACTCGGTGGTTTAGGACTTGCAGTGTTGATTTATACGGTTATATCCCTGATCCATAAAATAGAAATAGTTTTAAACCTAATTTGGCATGTAGATCATCCACGCGCTTTTCTGCAACGTTTTAGTGATTATTTTAGTGTTATCCTGATTGGTCCGGTGCTAGTATTTTCTGCAATTGGCAGCACAGCATCATTGATGGAAAGTCTCTTTGTCCAGGAATTAGTTGCAATTCAACCTGTAGGTTTGCTGATTAATTCGACAGAACAACTTCTGCCTTATCTATTTATCATTGGTGCCTTCGCCTTTGTTTACCTCTTTCTTCCTAATACGCGAGTACACTTTCGTTCCGCATTCATCGGGGCAGTGGTCGCAGGGGTACTGTGGCAAGGCATTGGGTGGGGATTTGCTGGTTTTATCGTCTCTTCAAGCCAGTATGCGGCGATTTACTCTGGCTTCGCTATTCTCGTGATATTCATGTTATGGTTGTACTTAGCATGGCTAATTCTGTTAGTTGGATCAAGCATTGCCTTTTATCATCAACATCCTGAATATTTGAGTACACGCGAGTATGAAGTACACATTAGTAACCGTATGAAGGAACGATTAGCCTTCCTATCTATGTATATCATCAGTAAACAACATTTTTATGGGGGCGATTTTTGGACAGAAGAACGCCTTGCAAAACAGCTAGTTGTTCCTACGAATATTTTAAAAAATGTGCTAGCATTACTTGAAAAAAGTGGCTTACTGATTAGAGCTGGAGAAGACTTAAACATTTATCTACTAGCTCGTGCTCCAGAAACTATTTTGATTAAGGAGCTTTTAGATCTTGTGCGTATGGCAGAAGAAAATCGCTATTTTAATCTACAACAACTATCATCATCAGAAAATAGTGTTGAACAATTACTAGAAGAAATTGATACGACGCTAGAAGAAGCATTGAAGGGGCGTTCACTTAAGGCACTTGTTTGTGCGGATAGTTCTGATAGTGTTAAGATACTTGACTTTCCAACCGCATTGGCACAATAAATTTTATTTACTTCAGCGAAAGTTGAAAGCCGTTTTTAATTATTATGGTCTCCTCTAATATTCATTCCTAAAAAAATCCATCAGGTAATTTCGTGAAAAAAAATAAACTAATTTTATTAGCTATCATTGCTATTTTGATAACGCTATTTTTTGTATTTGATTTACAACAATACTTAAGTCTTGATAAATTTCAAGAGCAACGCGCTGATATTGTTAATTATTATGAATTTAATCCTTGGCAAACGGTATTCATTTTCTTTGCTATTTATATCATCGTAACCGGACTTTCATTACCCGGTGCAACCATTCTCACCTTAGCCGCTGGTGCTATTTTTGGCATATTAAATGGAACTATTATCGTATCCTTTGCTAGCACAATAGGTGCCACATTAGCATTTTTAGTTTCCCGCTATTTATTCAAAGATTTTGTTCAACAACGTTTTAAGCAACAATTAGGACCGATTAATCGTGGCATTGAAAAAGATGGTGCGTTTTATCTGTTTGCTTTACGCTTAGTTCCCGCCTTCCCCTTTTTCGTGATTAATCTCGTGATGGCTTTAACGCCGATTAAGACTTGGAAATTTTATTGGGTTAGTCAAATCGGTATGTTCGCAGGCACGATTGTTTATGTGAATGCT
>JAUXCJ010000132.1 GCA_030618965.1 Thiomargarita sp. | reverse complement strand
GTGATTAGTATTAAAGTCTTTGGTGAAGAAGACCTTAGCCTAGAAACAGCTTTGAATCAAAAAGGTAACATTTCTTATCCCTTGTTAGGCGAATTGAAGCTTTCAGGTTTTAGTGTTAGTCAAACAGAAAAACAGATTACTAGGGGTTTAAAAGATGGTTATTTAAGAGATCCTAAAGTTACGGTTACAGTATTAGAATATCGACAGTTATTTGTGAATGGAGAAGTCAAAAAACCCGGCGGTTACGCTTTTAAACCCGGTATGACAGTTAATAAAGCTATTACTTTAGGAGGCGGCTTTAAAGAAACAGCTTCACCCGATGAAATTTACATTATCCGTGACAGTGATGAAAGCGCAACTGAAAAAAAGGTAAGGCTTTACCGTTTTGTTGGTCCTGGGGATATTATTATTGTCAAGAAGTATAAACAGTTCTTTATGAGTGGGGCAGTTAAAAGCCCGGGGAATTATAAATATATTCTTGATTTGACGGTTAGGAAAGCAATATCAATGGCAGGTGGATTTAGTGAGTTTGGCTCCCCTAGTTGGAGTAAAATTTATGTTATCCGTGGCAAGGATAAAACGGAAAAAAAGATTCGTGTTTATCTTAAAAGCCGTGTTAAACCAGGTGATAGTATCACGGTTAAAGAAAGTCTATTTTAAATGACTCTTAATACCTAAAAATGGTAATTCATTGTTCGATAATTAATTAATTTGAAATTAAAAACCGACGGTGTATGAATAAGTACCTGTCGGTTTTTTTATTGTCTATTAATCCTTAAACTCTATATTTACCCGCACGTTCTAAAATTACCGCGTCATTTTCAAATAAGCTATTTTCTAGTGCTTTTATTGCTAAATCAACATCTGATTTAACATGTTTATTGACTAGCATATCAAACCTATCTGAGACTTCAATTTTCGTTCGTTTGCCTTCCTTGAACTCTCGACGCTGAAATTTCTGCTCTTCTTCAGCCTCTCCTAATTCTGCCCGTTCTTTGCCATCAATGGATAAATAAACCCGATAATTAGCCTTAAAAGTTTTCTGACGGGCGATTTCATAGTATTTGGGAAATTCCCTTTGTGCAGCTACTCCCTTTTCATGCAGCTTTTTCAGTAATTTTTGAAAAGTATTGTCAGAGACTCCCATTTCGCTACAAACTTGTTTCGTATTGAATGGATTGGCTAAATGTGCTATCAGTAATTGCGCCAGAATTTTTCGCGTTTCTTGTCGAACTATGATTTTAGTTCCATTAAAAACAGTATGTTGCATGTATAATTGCTCAAAAACAAAAAATTGGCCGCTTTCAGCAAGTGCCAAGTCTAATAATTTCACAAAGCCTTTTGTTAGCTCGCGTGGGTCTTCTACATAAGTACGCCCAATATCTAATAGCTGCGCCCAAGCATCAAATAATGCTTTTTGGAAAAGTGCATATTGGATGATATGCTCCTCTTTTTCCTTTTTAACTTTTGACTCAAAATTACGGTAAACTAAACGCGCACTTTCAAAGCTTTTGCCCTCGCCAATCGGCATATAATCAAGTATTTGATTGAGTGTTTGCCGCGCTTCTAGGGCATCTGGTTGATCGCTATCAGCAAGTTTTTTTAAATTATTTAATTCATTACGAAAAATATCAAAGCTTGTAGCAAATTCATGGGTGTTGAAAAAAATCAGCTCAAGGCAGGGAATCAGGTATTTTGTTACTTGTGTTTCAAGGATATTTTTCTGGCTCAGAGAAAATTTATTCCATTGAACAATAGGATAATCAAGCGTTATTTCTTCATTATCATCGCCATTTGGGTAAAGCGCGTTATGCACCTCATCCAGTTTTAAAATGTATTTAAGTAGTAATTTTCTATTTCCAAAGCTACTTTCTAAGGCTTTATCAATAATACCGATACTGGTACTAGAATAAGATCGCGTGATTTTTGCGGCTTCACTCTTAGTTTTGGTATTCCACTCCAGCACGGCTAATCCCTCAGTGCCTCGCTGATTAAGTATATGATGACAAAATTTACGGCAAACGATGCTGCCAATGCTGTCATCAGATAGTAAAATATTGAAATGCCCACCGACTTGTTTAGCTGTATTATTAACATCTACAAATAGATGGCGAAAAACTTCTGGCACAGTGGGCACTCTATAGGGCGCATATTCTTGGTTTTTTTGAGCAGTGGCATTGGGTGCAAATAGAATACAAACGGGTACGCCTAAATTTTCAAGTAAGTTGGGATATTTTTCATAAACTTGTTTCAGTGTGAAAAGACGATGTTGCCCATCAATGATAACCAGTTTTGCACCATATTGATTGCCTTTAGCAACACGGATATCAAGTTTAACCGGTTCACGTTGTACCCCAATTGTAGAATCCTCTTCAGCCGTCATCTCAAGTTGGTAAGCATGTGGGCGATTGCTTAAAAAATAGGTTAATTTAAATAAACCGGGCCATTCTCTGATAACCTGTTCTTTATTGGTATTATTATCAGCAGCAATCTCACATTGTTCATCAGTATAATAAGTCTCCATCACTTTGCCTTTGGTGGGTATAATGGCGGCGAGTAGGGGCGGAAAAAAAACGGATCGGGATCGGATTTCAGCTAATGTGAATTTATCAGGACTGGGATTCAAATAAGGTGCCATTTCAAGACGCACACGCTCTTCATCAATATCGCGTTGCATCAGCAGTTCAAAGTCAATTTCATCGGGGCGAATATCTCTGGCAAAGGTGAGTTCGGACAATTCCGCTGATGAAAAACTTGTCATAATATATTCAATAGGAAACGAGTCACCGCTATAAAATCGACCAAAGCTGCCGACGCGCTCAAAATTGTAAATTTGTTCTTCGCCAAAACTTTCCAATGACATAAAAAATTTCCTTTTTTTCAGGTTGAATTATCTAACCAATAGGCCGCTTTTTCTGGAAAAATCCAGCGCACACCACCGCGAGGATCAGTACAATCGCCAGTGTAACGAGGGATCATATGAATATGCAAGTGCATAACTGTCTGCCCCGCCGCTAAACCGTCATTGATACCAATATTATAACCATTTGGCGTAAGCTCTTTATCTAGATCATTTTTAATAATACGCAAAGCATATAATAACGACTTATGCTCCTGTTCAGTCAGTTCAAAGAAAGAGGGGATATGGCGTTTGGGGATAATTAAGCTGTGTCCTCGTGAAATTGGAAAACCATCTCTAAAACTCATGACTAACTCATCCTGAAAAATAATCTGTTGATCGTCAATATGACAAAAAGGACAGTTTAAAGCACTGATCATATTAGAATCCTTTTACAGGCACTTCACCTCTATGTTCAAAGGGAATTTGAGGCGTTCCTTTCCAAATAGTAACGTTGCCTACAATCCGATAATTTAACTGACGTTCCTTGAAGGTTTTTTTCAAACCTTTAAATCCATAAAAAATATCGCTTAAGTTACTGACAATGTTGATTGCTAAACACTGTTCCCCAAAAGCAGGCAGCGTCATATTTGGCTTGCTCTCACCAGTGGTGAACTGTTTATTATTGAGATAGAGCTTAAAGTTCATACTCGCAAAAGACAGTGGGAAGGAATTGGGATTTTTGACACGCAATCTGAGCTTAAAATGTTGTTCTTGCCAACCTGTTTTAACGACTTCTAAAGTCTCCACACTGATTTTTGGCGGCTCTGGTTTCATCATAGAATTGAGATTGAGAATCGTACAGGAACTTAATACACTAATAAATATTAAGATATAAAAGAATTTGTACATAATTGACTGTGTACCTTTTATTTAAATAAATACGCAATGTAGACAAAATATACTCAAAAAGCAAGATTAACAAGCTACTCACCTTGATTATTCACAATAAGCACTGCAAATTGTGTATAATCTGTGTGGGGCTATATAAAATATAATCTGTTATTTTTAATAAGGAATTTTTGTTGTGGAACAAATTCGAGGTACCACCATTTTATCAGTGCGCCGTGACGGTGAAGTCGTGATAGGTGGTGATGGACAAGTCTCTATGGGTAATACTGTTATGAAACATAACGCTCGCAAAGTGCGGCGATTGTATCATAATAAAGTTATTGCTGGCTTTGCGGGAAGTACGGCTGATGCTTTTACCCTATTTGAGCGTTTTGAGGGTAAACTTGAAAAACATCAAGGACATTTAACCCGAGCTGCGGTTGAACTGGCTAAAGATTGGCGTACTGATCGTATGTTACGCCGATTAGAGGCACTACTAACGGTGGCAGATAAAACCGTCTCCTTGATTATTTCAGGTACTGGAGATGTGATAGAGCCAGAGGAAAGTTTGATGGCGATAGGCTCTGGTGGCCCTTATGCACAGGCTGCGGCACGGGCTTTACTCAACAATACCAGCTTAAGTGCTAATGATATTGTCGAAAAGGCATTACATATTGCCGCCGACATTTGTATTTATACCAATCATAATTTGACTATTGAAAGTTTAACAACAGAATAACCGACTTAAATATGAGTGAAATGACACCTAAAGAAATTGTCAGTGAATTAGACAAACATATTATTGGACAAGATGCGGCTAAACGGGCTGTTGCCATTGCGCTGCGTAATCGTTGGCGGCGTATGCAAATTGAGCCAGTTTTACGCAATGAAATTACCCCAAAAAACATTTTAATGATTGGGCCAACTGGCGTGGGAAAAACTGAAATAGCCCGACGCTTAGCTAAATTAGCCAACGCGCCTTTTATTAAAGTAGAAGCGACTAAATTCACTGAAGTCGGTTATGTTGGACGTGATGTCGAGTCGATTATCCGAGACTTGGTTGATATGGCTTTCAAAATGAGCCGTGAAGATGCAATGAACCAAGTTCAAAATAAGGCAATGGATGCCGCTGAAGAGCGGATATTGGATGCCTTGCTACCACCAGCGCGAGATGTTGAAGAAGCGGAAAGGCAATCATCAACGCGGCAAAAATTTAGAAAAATGTTGCGTGAAGGTAAACTGGATGATAAGCAAATTGAAATTGATGTGAATGAAAGTCGTATGGGCGTAGAAATTATGGCACCTCCTGGTATGGAGGAAATGACAAGCCAATTACAGAGCATGTTTCAAAATATGGCAGGTACTCACAGCAAAAACCGCAAATTATATATTAAAGACGCGATAAAACTGCTACATGAAGAAGAAGCGGCGAGATTGGTTAATGAAGACGAGTTGAAGGCACAAGTGGTTGAACGTGTAGAACAAACCGGTATTGTGTTCTTAGATGAAATTGACAAAGTGACAAATCGTTCTGAAACCAGTGGTGCAGATGTGTCGCGTGAAGGTGTGCAACGTGATTTATT
>JAUXCJ010000182.1 GCA_030618965.1 Thiomargarita sp. | reverse complement strand
GATTATAACGCTTTTGGGGGAGCTAATAATTTCAACTGGTTACAATCGTTTTCAGGCGGCGTTTTGACGATTTTTCGAGCCATTAAATTAAGCCTCACTGTGTAAACCCTAATCCTCTGTGATGGCTAAAACCGTCCTCCCCCAAAACCGTTATAATCCGAAGTTTTCTTTTAAGGTTTCTCCTAACTTTTTGTCATAAGGTTTTTCAATAGCATCTTTTATAACTTTTGTTATCTGTTTTGTTAATTCTTGAGTTACTTTGTCGTCTTTACAAGAATCATCTTCTTTATAAAAAGCATCTGATAGACTTTTTGCTAGTTTATCACGGTCACTCGCTACTTTATAAGCGTAATAAATTGCTGCAATACTACCAACAGTCAGGATAGTTAACGGTACATAAGGATTAGGTACCGAATGGAATTTCCATGTAAGACGGGCAGTTAGTTGTACACAAGCCACAAGAGTTGATGTACTATCTAAATATGAATTTAGATGATTAATAGCATCATTTGCACTTTTGCAACTAAATAACCCAAACGGATCCACAAAACTAATAGGATCCCCCGTCACATAAGCATACCGATTCAACGTTTGCCCTTCAGCAACACTCCCCAACAACATATCCTGATTTACAAACCGCAGAATCTCAGGATTATAAAAACGCGCCCGCATATAATACAAGCCACTATCATCCGTCATCACGCCGTCACGCCCGTTATACAAAAACGGTGTACCTACTTCCGTAGGATTATGGCTCACCAAGTGAGCAAACGGCGAATACTGGAACCGCTCAACCACGTTTCCCGCAGCATCCGACAACGCCACCGTACTACCGCGCAAGTCAAAATGATAAGCTTGATAAACGCCGCCAGTTTCTTCTCCAATCAAGCCCAATCCATACACATAAAATGTCTGCGTACCGTCAGGCACAGTTCTCACCAAAACCTGACTCAACACCGCCTGTGGATTGATCACATAACGGCTTTCTTGCCCTGAAACGCTCACCGCAATTCGTTGATTTTCGGCATCATAGCGATAAACCGTATTCGCCACGCCCACTAAGCGATTGCGCGAATCGAAACTAAAATTGCTTATATCGTTATTCAAAGGCCCTGCTGTCATATTACCATCAGCATCAAAAGTGACCGCTTTACCCTCATACGTTGCCAAACGGTTAGCCGCTGTGTAGGTCATTGTCACATTTTTAAATGGAAAGACTGCTGGTTGAGGGGCAACTTGCTCTTTAATGATGTTGCCTGCTGCATCATAGATAAAATCAAATTGACTAATCACTTCGCCACTGCTTGTTGCATCCTTTTGTTGCAGCAATTCCCCAGCAGCATCATAACTACGCGTCATCTCCGTGCCATTAGGCCGCATAATTTGTACTAATTTCACATTGGCATCATAGGCATAGCGAGTTTCCCGCCCCGCCCAATCAGTCACTTTGATTAAACGATCAGCAGCATCGTATTCATAATCTACTTCCTGAGCATTAGGATAGGTTATCTTGACTAAATTTCCAATTTTATCATAAACATAGAGCAATATATTACCCTGACTATCGTTGTACTTCGCCACCCGATCTAAGGCATCATACTCACGGCTAATTGTGCCACTGGCATCCGTCACCGTTAGCACATTGTCGTTTTTGTCATAGGTGTAAGTCGTTTCACCATCGGGATCCGTCATGCGTGTAAGACGACCAACCACATCATACTCAAATTGGCGTTCTTGATTCCGAGCATTGGTCACGGTAGCCTGCAAATTACGGGCATTATAGGTATAAAGCACACTGCCACCACTCGCTGTGGTTTCCTCAAGCAAGCGCCCATTTTTGTCGAACTTAAAACCTGTTTGGTTGCTATTAGGATCAGTAAGTCCAGTACGATTTCCATCAGAATCAAAAGTTTGGCTACTTTGTCCATTTTTGGCATCAATACTGGAAACTAAACGATCTAAATCATCATAATTGAACTGCGTGGCCCGCTGGAGTGGATCCGTGGTGCGGGTTAAGCGGCTCAAGGCATCATATTCAGATTGAGAACTATGTCCTAATGTGTCGGTGATACTGATAGGATTATTCAAAACATCATAACTGAAAGAAGCCACCACATTGTTCAAAGCGTCAATCTGTTTAAGTAAATTATCCGCAGCGTCATAACTTAATTTCTGCGTCTTGCCCAAAGCATCCGTCATACTAATCAAACGACCTTTGGCATCATAACCCAGTTGTGTCACATTATTGTTCGCGTCAATGACTTTTATTAGGCGGTCTTCTCCGTCATATTCATAACGGGTTTCTTGCGCCAAAGCATTGATTTGGCTAATCAAATTACCGTTGCCATCATAGGTACGGTGAGTGACATTGCCTTTAGCATCCGTCAAGGTAAGCAAATTATCACGACTGTCATAAGTCATGCTGACGGTGCGATTTAAAGCATCTTTCACCGAAATTAAGCGATTGATGCCGTCATAAGCGAAAGTGGTGGTGTGTTCTTCGGCATCAGTGATACTGATCAAACGACCAGCAACATCATAGCTCAACGTTTGCTTATTGCCTTCTGGATCAGTGATATGGATGGGTAAACCGTTTTGATATTCATAAGTGGTAACAGCACCGCTTGGGCTTGTATCCGTCAATACTTGACCATCACTATTGTAGGTGTATTGACGGAGATTTCCCAGCGTATCTTTTGTGCTAATCCGGTTATTATTAGCATCGTAGGTATAAGTGGTTTTCTTACCCAGCGCATTGGTGACAGACAATAAATTGCTATTGTTGTCATAAACCATTTGCGTGATATTATTCGCCGAATCTGTTATTGCGGTTAAATTGCCTTGGCTGTTATAAGCAAATTGGGTCTGGTTACCATTAGCATCGGTAGTGCTGGTGCGTTGACCATTAGCATCATAAGTATGTGACGTTGTATTGCCTAATTCATCTTTGAAACTAAGCAAATAATAATTGTCATCATATGTGTAAACTTGTTTATCCCCATTACGATTAGTAAAGGTTGTGATAATCTGATTAGGTTGACTTTCATCAAAGCTTAAACCAGCCACTTGATTAGTTATGAGCGCATCATCTTGGGAAACAATGCGATATTCATCATTGTAAGTATTACTAAAAAATTGCACCCCTTGGGCATTGGTACCAGCTAGTGTTTGACCATATTCATTATAGGTGTAAGTTGTCTTTTGACTAGCCGCGTCTGTTATGGTTGTGAGATTGCGGTGGTTGTCGTAGCCAAAAGTCACTTTTCGCTCCAAAGGATCAGAAACACTTTCTAATAAGCCTTCCTGATTATAGGTATAACGAAGAAAGACACCAGAAACAGGTTCAGTTACTTGAGTGATCCGTCCAGCACTGTCGCGGGTAAAGCTTAATGATTGACCTTTATGATTACGAAATTCAACCAATTGCCCACTGGCATCAAATTCGTAAAAAAGCTTATTTTTGCGTGTCAGCGTAAAGCTACCTTTAGCATTTTTAACTAAAGTATCGAATTGACAAGTGATATGCGAGGGTTTATAGCTACCATCCGTATTTTGGGTGAATAGATTAGACTTGTTGTTTGTCCAATGAATTTTGACATCACCTTTGGATAATTTTTGCAAACTAGCATCAAAGCGATTATGTCCCCAAGCGCGTCCTAAAATGCCTTCTTTCAACAATAAAGAATGATAATGGATGCTAAAAGAGAGGGGTAAAACACCTTGCACACTAAGTAAATCATGGCTAAGTACCTGAGCGCCAGTAGCCGGATCAATAGGATCACCAACATCGCATGTATTTTCCTTAGAATCATTTTTAACTTCCTTACCTATCTCAGGTACTGTGCCACTAACTGGGTTACTTTTTACACCATTAGCATCATAAGCAGTAGCAGTCCAAGTGTAAGAAGCTTTTTCTGGATAGCTATGTGTGAAAGTGACCTCTTCGCCTGATGAGGCAGGTTTCTCCTCAATATCCTCAATTTGCCCCTTGTTTGTCCAATCTATTTCAATTTTTTGCAAATTGTCATTGGGATCCGTCGCCATTAGCTTGATAGTATAAGAGTTTTCCTCTTCTTCTTTAGTTGAATAAATTTCTTCTAGTAGAATATCATTGCTCTTTAAATTAGCTGTTAATGTATAAGAACCATTGTTACTATCTCCAAAAACCCTTACACAAAGTTTTGTTGACTCATCAACAGCCAATGTACATTTAGGTGTGAGAGGTGTTCCAGATGGAAGAACGAATGCTAGGTTAGGGCACTCTCCCGCATATATTGCTGGACACTCTAAATTAAAATCAGGCAAACCAGGTATAGGTACCAACCTAGTAACTGTAGCAGTCACTCCCTCAGTAGTGAGTTCAAAAGTAACACCATCAGGACCTTCAGTTGTTATCTGATAATCCTCATGTTCTACGATGCCACCAGGTGCCCCCAATGAGCCAGTTACAGGTATGCCCGACGACAGTATTTTAACTGTCGAATTTTCTTCCGCGAGTCCATTGACTTGCATAAGGAGAAAAATTAATATTGAAAATATTAACTTATATAAATAAGTCATGTTTATAACACCTTAGACTAATGAATAAATATAAAAAGGTTGTTCCACATAAAGTT
>JAUXCJ010000057.1 GCA_030618965.1 Thiomargarita sp. | reverse complement strand
GGGAGGGGGGACACCTCCACCCCAGCGGGGGGGATTGAGGGGGGGAGAATACTATTACGGACAAGTCTAATAAACAATGTGGGAGCATTGCTATGTTAAAACCAAGCGTTTTCATATTATTACTGCTTGTATCATTACAAACACTGGCGGCTGACTACGCTCAAAATGAACTCATCAAAGCTGGTTGGCACAAAGATGTTGCTCAAGCAGTTGTTACCCTTAATAAGGAATGGTTTAGCCTAGTTAAACAAAGGCATGAACATGATTTTTATAGACAAATAAATTCATTACAAAAATTAGGACATTCTGTCATCATCAGCCGATTTTTACACAAACACCCAGAAACAGCAGGATTGCTTGCCCTTTCTGATAACCCAATTTCGCTGATTAAGGTACTTAATAAACCGGCTTGCTATAATGCCATGATCAATCTTTATGCCCTGCACACAAATCCGACTGAAATTACACTGCTAACCAAGGCATTAGAAAAACACCGTAATTTGATGTGCAAGTTAGCCTATCGTGGTATTTTAGGCGGGGAAATTGTGTTCATGTTTCCAGATGATAGTAAAGGCGTAACAGAGTATGATGCGTGGCTTAAAAGGGTTTTTTGTAAATATATTTGGCGTTCAGATAGACAATTGGCTGAAATCATGGGTTTTGTTATTGAAAAAGGTCAAAGCATTCGCCAACGCTTAAATAAAGACCCTGATTTTTATAAAAATTTTCGTCAAAAATTATGGCCGGCATTAATGCGTATTGTCGATAATAATGGAGCATTTGAACTGCTTGCTAATGATCCTTATATTTGGGATTTATTGGCCCTCAGAGAGGGAGAAATCTTATTGAATAAATGGGGATTAGGACCGATCACTTTACTATTTGGTGATAATGCCTAACCAACTGACATGCAGCCCATTATCATTTCTATGTTATTACAAGGTGATGATAACACGGTAGAGGCTTTATTTAGATACCAAAATGAGCCACTATTTCGTGAATTAATCCGTCGCCCACTTTCGGTAATCACCCAAGCAGCTTTAGCTAATAAATTGCTCAATCTTTGCCCGAATTACCCTGAGCAAGCATGCCCTGATTTAACCGATAGTTTACGCTCTTTGGCCTCTATCACAAATCAGGTTGCCCTTGCTGAAGAAGTTGGTGTTTTACCAAATGGACCAATCACTTGGCTTCCTTATCATGGCAGTTATTACGCCATCAAAAAAATGACTGATGGACGAGAACTCAGCGGTGACGATCTATTAAATCTTGGATTAGATGCCTTAAGTTTAGTCCCAGCCGCGTTTTTTGCCGGGCCTTTTGGTCCGAGCATTCAACCATTAACTGAAAGCTTTATCGTTAATTTAGGTCATTTCAGTGTAGCCGGATTAGAAGCCTTAAGTTTTACGCCTTATCCATATCACCTCGTTAAACCCATCAGTTCATTTATGATACGCACTGGGAACCGGACTACTAAAATGATTATTAAAAATAGCCAAATTAACCAACAAGATACTAATATTAACCATGCAGAAAGAGTGCTGATTGCAGAAATAACTCGCTCTATTGGCGCACTTGTGGAAGAAAGTCAAAAAATTTTTAAACACTCAGGAGAGCGTATTTTTTATGAAATGACTCAACCGATTGTATTTATAAATAAAATAAGATTTGAACAAAATAGGAGCGGCAATACAATGAGACTACTGGAATTTGAAGCCAGCATTTTTATGCGTCGTGATAGAAAATTAGTGATGCTGCCGAACAAGCCATACAAGGCATTTTTTAATAAAATCGGGAAAAAAGCCTTATTTGTGCAAAAAGACCTTTCTGCATGGCAACAGATGATTTCTGCTTGGTGGTTGATGAATACCGCAGTTGCTCCGTAACATAAATAAGTTGAAAATCAGACCTCCGAGGTTTTGAAAACCTCGGAGGTCTTGGCATCCACAAACAAAGTAACGAAGTAATATCCTGATTCAGACAAGAAAATCCTAAAAAAACCCAAATTACTTAGTACGAACTAGCCTAAATCCGTATTCCCTGAAACCAATCGAGGAGCTTAACCAGTAACGACTCGCCGACCGCGCTGACCTCGCGTGGTCGTTCCAGGAACCACCACGGAGTGTAAACCGGCTAGCATTATGATTGCATTTTTTTTCACTACCTTGATATTTATCGTGATATTCAGAGCAAGTCCACTCCCATACGTTCCCAGCAGTATCATAGAGTCCGAACGGATTAGCTCTAAAAGAGCCGACGGGCGCAGTGTAGTTAAAACGGCTTCCACACTTATAACAATTGGCTTTATTAGTACCAATTTCATTACCCCACCAATATTTAGTATCAGTACCAGCACGGGCGGCATATTCCCATTCCGCCTCTGTCGGCAAACGATATTCATGTCCGGTTTGCTCGCTTAACCACTTGGCATAAGCCACAGCACTCTGCCATGACACATTAATCACCGGTCGATTGCCACGCCCCCAGTTTAAATCTAAAGCTTTAGATTTACCCGTAGCTTCTGTGAACTTGTCATATTCTGCAAAAGTCACTTCATACCGCCCCATCGCAAAGGCTCTGACTGACACTTGACGCACCGGCCTTTCATCAGATGATCCAGCCCCTTGAATGTCACCCATTCTAAAGGAACCCGCAGGGATTATCACCATTTCAGGGCCTTTGCTGCCATCTATTAAAGTATCTCTGAACACTTTTCTTGATACTTTTATTCTTGGTACCGAAGACTGCATTGTTGCGGGAACCGATGGTCTCACAATGGGCTTGGGCTGCGGCACTGTAGTCGCTACTGTTAAACAGCCTCCAAAACAAAACGGTATTCTCAAAGAATCCTGCTGCCAAGGTTCCTGTTTTCCATGACTTTCCTTTGTTACCGCATTATTGACTGCCATAAACATATCATCAACACGTTGATGGGTTTTATTGGCGGTTTTCAATGCCGCGATCAAGTGTGAAGTAAACAAACCATTGCGACCATTTTTACTACGATCCGAAGCGGTTTTACCTTCAGAGGTGGCAAAGGAAATAATGGAACCTGTTGGGGATTCCATCTGAGTTAAGCCTCGTTTCAGACTTCTGCTAGCACCGACATAAGGATTATCACGACAAGCATCAAGTACAATGATATTCACATTATTTCTGGCTTTTCGCATGGTTGATAAGACTTTGTTGGCATCAATCGCGTAATATTGCAAATCATTTTCAACCGCAATCCGGTTATTATCAGTCGGAATCAAATAATTACGACCGCTGGAACGCGCCCCATGCCCAGCATAGTAAAAAAAACCAACGCCTTTATTTTTAGACAAAAGCCTACCAAATTGCCGCAAAGCTTTATCCATACTACCTTGATTTAAATTGGTTTTGAAAATAACCTGAAAACCGATGCTTTCCAATACTTTTTTCATATCAATTGCATCGTTAACCGTATTCCTCAAAGGCTTATAATTATATTTACCATTACCAATAACCAAAGCCACTTGAGCAGTATTGGCATTAATACTAATAGTTGTGGATGGATATGGTTTAAAACCGCGTTCCGTATTAGCACCAGCAATTGGTTGCGTGACGCAAGCATTTATTAATAAAATGGATAGTGCAAGGACTATCGTGAAGATATGTTTTTTCATGTTGAAAATGCTCCAATCGTCATATAGACATCCTAAATGATTTGTGGTGGCAAAGACCTCCGAGGTTTTGAAAACCTCGGAGGTCTGATTTTCAGCTTATTTCGGATTCCTATATAATTACACCGTACCATATAAACGTCCCCAATCAAACGCTTGCCCAGGATCCGTTTTACGCCCGGGCGCAATATCACTATGACCAACAATCCGATCATCGGTTAATACTGGCCAAGCTTGGCGCAAGATCGCTATCACTCGTGCTAATTGCTGATATTGTTCATTTGTATAAGGCACGTCATCACAGCCTTCCAGTTCAATACCGATTGAAAAATCATTACAGCAACAACGTCCTCGAAAAGAGGACTCGCCCGCGTGCCAAGCCCGTTGCTGGAAAGATACATATTGTATTAGTTCCCCAGTACGTCGAATTAGCAAATGGGCAGAAACCTGTGAATCTGCGATGTCAACAAAATAAGGATCAACATTTTTATCTAATTTATGTGTAAATAATTGGTCAATAAAGGGGCCACCAAATTTACCCGGGGGTAAGCTAATACCATGAATAACCAGCAAATCAATCTCGACCCCTTCAGGACGATCATCACAATACGGTGATGGTGATCGGCGCACAGCTTCTAACCAGGCTTTATCTGTATCTAAATTTTTCATTTTGAGTTTTGTTTAATAATAAGCTAAAGTAATCACTAATTTAATATTATAGGAAAAATCAATGTACCGCGCTACTAATCCTTATATTACCAATAAGTCCGTTGCGAATACGACCGCATTTGTTGGGCGAGCTGATATTTTACACGAAGTACTGGTATTTTTAGAAAATCCAGAAGAACATAGCCTGGTTCTACATGGGCAGCGGTATATTGGCAAAACCTCGGTGTTGCAACACTTAACCGCTACTTTACCCAAGCATGGCAACTATTATTTAGTTTACTTTGACTTACAAGATAAAACCAAGTGGTCCTTAGAAAAGCTGCTCAATGAACTGGCAATCAAGATCGCCCAAGATCTGAATCAAGAAATACCAGATTTAGGTGAACAGGCTGAAAATGAATTTATAGAAAATTGGCTGCCTGACGTTTTAGACTATTTGCCTGAAGAAAGCAAGCTGGTTTTACTCTTTGATGAATTTGACGAACAAGCCGAACCCGAAAACCTAGAAGCAGGTTTAAGCTTTTTTCCCTATCTACGTCAACTACGTTACCGCGTATTGCCACAACTCAAGTTTATCTTTGCGATGGGGCGTAATGTTGACGATATTGATAATATGGCTATCTACCTATTTAGAGCGCGTCCCCCATTCAAACATTTATCTCTTTTTAATTATGAAGATACTGAAACGCTGGTCCGTTTATCCGAAAAGAATCGGAGCATCAAATGGCCCGACGAAGCGGTGGAAAGGGTTTGGCAATACACCCAAGGACATCCCCTTTTTACTCAACAAGTCTGCTTTCAAGTCTGGAAATATATTCATAATAGAAGAAGAAGATCACAAACAATCCCCAGAGTTAGTCTAAGCGATATCGACAATGTGATTGTTGATGTACTGGATGCCAGCAGTAATCACTTAGAAAGATTATGGAACAGCTTACCACCTGTAGAACAAGTAACGGCTTCAAGTTTAGCCCAAGCAGGCCCTGAACCTATAACAGAACAAGCTCTTGAAAAATGGTTCTATGAAAATGGCATTCGCGTTGTTATTCAAGAATTAAAAAACGCACCTCAAAGACTACAAGAATGGCAGTGGTTAACATTCAATGAAGAAGGCTATTCCTTTCGCATTGAAATCATGCGCCGCTGGATTAAAGAAAATAAACCCCTGCAAAGAACCCAAAATGAATTAGATCGCATTGATCCGGTTGCAGATAAACTATTCCATGCTGGTTTAGATTTATATCAAAAAGGAGAATTAACAGATGCAGTTCAAAAGCTAAGCGAAGCAACTCGCCTAAACCCTAGCCATCTCGCTGCTCAACAATTACTGGCAGACATTCTATTGGCTCAGGGAGAAACCCAAAAAGCTAAAGAGTTATTAGAAAGCCTATATAATTACAAACCCCTTGCAGCCCGTTCCCGCCTGATACAAGCTCTTTTAGTCTTAGCTCAAGAAAGTCAGCATGAAAAAGAACAACTCCGATTATATGAACAGGTGCTGGCTTTGGAACCTAAACAACCAGAAGCCAATAGTAGACGCAAACAAATTTTGGAAAAAATAGCTGAAAAGGCACTAGCGGAAAACAATTTTGAAATAGCACTACAGGCTTATAAAAAGCTAGATTATACTGCTCAAGTATCTAATATAAATAATCAAATACGTTACGATTATTTTAATTTACAAAAGGAATTTGATAGTTTTAAACACAAAAAAACTAGACAAATAAATTTACTAATTGCTGGACTGGTGTTAAATTTAGTCGCCAGCGTTTGGGTTTATTGGGGATCTTTTCCAAAACTGACAGTGGCATTTGAAACGGCTCAGGAAGAAAATGCTAAACTCAGAAAGGGAGAAGATAGCCAAATAGCACTACAAAAAGTGCCGGGTAAAACCGCCCAACTGGAAAAAGCACTGGAACCGCTGAAAATAGCGCGATTCCAAGACTCATTATCAGATCAAACTGAACTGGGTAAGTTTATATCAGAACTCGAAAAGGGAAAACAAGTGGTGATCATTGCTTCATACAATCAAAGAGAAGATGCCGAAAAATACTATGAAAAAGTAAAAATAGCTTACCCTGAACTGTTTTATCCACAAAAAGATGTTTTACCCAACTTAACAAAGAATATTGATAAAAGGGGAAAATTATGGGAAGTATTTATCAGTGGTTTCTATTCCTATGAATCCGCTAAAGCATTGCAACAAAAAGCTATTTCTTTGGATTTGATTAAAGATGCTTTTATTAGAAAAAATCCTTTCATTAATAATCAATAACACAACATGCACTATTCCGAACTCATCCAATTTGAAAAATTAGAAACTGTTATTCAATTCCAGCAGACTAATCGAATTGAGCTATTAGTTAAAACTTATGTCATTTCAGACGAAATGGCTAATAAATTCAATAATCTGGTTTTTGAACAACTCCGCTTTAATGAAGTTGGCGATAAAAAAGGCTTGTTTATTATTGGTAATTATGGCACGGGTAAATCGCAT
>JAUXCJ010000214.1 GCA_030618965.1 Thiomargarita sp. | reverse complement strand
AGTGCCATTATTTAACAATGAGCAGGAAGCTGAGGTTCTTCTCAACTTTTGTGAAGAAATTCAGGTTGAGGAAAACCAACGTATTTTAGAGGCTGGAAAAGAATGGCCAGGCCTGTATTTTATCACGGAAGGTAAAGTACTAGTTATGAATGAAATATCAGGAAGATTAGTGGTTTACAATCAACTATACTGTTATGAGCAATTCGGTAGTTTAACCAAAAATAATCTGATTGACTTTTCATTTTATAGCGCAGCACCAACAACGCTGTTATATATTCCTAAATCGGCTTTTCAAAGGTTTTTGGCAAAACATCCCGCACTGGAAAAAGCGATCACGGTTTATAAGTGTCAAGAGATAGAACACGCCATACCAAGCTTTCAGATTCAAACCGCCAATGCCCTGCCTAGCAAAAATTTTCAAGCATCAGTTGGCAGCCTGAAAGTAAAAAAATTACTACCCAATGAAATTTTGATTAGGCAAGGGGATGAAGCGAAAGAAGCTTATATTGTTAAACATGGTTATTTAACAGCCCATATTGATGAGGAACCCAATAATGTTTTAGCAACTATGACGCAAGGTGAGATTATCGGTGAAATTGCGCTGCTAAAGCACATTAAACGAACCAGCAATGTGATTGCTAAAACAGAAGCCAGCGTTTTTGTTTTATCTAAACAAAAATTCTTCAAATTGTTTAATGAACAAAAACAGTTCAAAAACTGGATTAATAGCCTAGTCAATAAACGTATTGGAAGCAGTTATGTTGGACTGAGACCAAACTCTTTCTTCAAAGGCTTTAAAAGATGGTTAAAGGATCGCTTGGGATATTTTCCAATTGTGTTAGAAGAACAGCCAAAAGATACTGGTGCTAGCTGTCTAGCTATGATTTGTCGTTACTATGGTAAACCTGTTGAGATTGACTGCATGCGTATCTTAATCCATGCCAATCAACCGGGAATGACTTATGAAGCGACGCTGGCGAATCTAAGCCAAGGAGCTGAAAGAATCGGTCTCGTGCCACTAGCCGTACTTGCTTCATACGAACATTTAATGGATAGTGCTTTACCAGTGATTGTCGGCTGGGGATTAATACGCTGGGCGGTTGTTTATAAAGTGAATAACAATAATGTATTGATGGTCGATCCAGCTTTTGGAATACAAGAAATGAGTCGAGATACTTTTATGGAGGAATGGAACTCTTTTGTAATATATTTTCAACCAACGGAACGTTTTTTAAAAAAATAATACAATTGTTTTAAATCAAAAATTAGGATATTCCCAAATGAACCAGGAAACACAACAATTACCTCAAGTAACCAGCATAGGTGGACACAATATTATTGGCGGATTGAGTCGCGTCATTCATTGCAATTTTTACAATTCCTATTTGCAAATGACTGTACTACTAACGCAAGGTGCTGGCGACCAAAATCCCGAACGTTTATTAACGGATTCAGTAACTACCTTGGTTCATTTCTTACAACAGCATGGCTATACGCACGATGACTTGCTTTATGAATTTTCCCACAATGGTTTTGGTATTATCAAGCAACTTGATGATAATACTTGGGAAACACCAAGATCACATTATGGAGAAGCTATTTGTATTCAGGGAAAACCTGCAAAGAGTTGTTTTTTCACAAGTGGTTATCTCCAAGGTTTGCTCAATAAAAGGGTAACAGAAACCGCTTGCAAAATTGCAGGTGCTGAGAATGATCAATTTAGTGTAGAGGGAGAACTGCCAGAGATTGAAAATTATCTCACTCGTGAATTTGAATTACAAACAAATATCCCTGAACGTTCCAGTTTTGACACCAGCGTTGACGAAGAAAAAATCATCGCTACCGTAAGAACCTTACCTTTATACGGTAACAAAGAAAGCGGCTTAATCGAAGCTTTTGGGGCAGTATTAACCAATCACTTCGCCGATTATTACAATCGAATTAGCTACGAAAGTTATTTTGCCCTCCGCGATGCTGGCATTCCTGATGAAGACAGCAAAGAAATGTTTATCCAAGCTGGACATGTTTGTGCCTTTAATACTTTTGGCAGAATAATGACAAGTCCAGAATGGTATGGACTTGTTGTGCCTATGTGTGAAACTAAAGAAGATTGGTTTCATGGTATGATAGCAGTTATCAATGCCTTAGGTTGGGGCATCTATCGAGTCGAAAAACTTGATCCAAACGGTGAAACCATTGTGCGAGTGTATAACTCTTATGAAGGAGTTGGCTACCGGCGCATGTATCCAAAATCGGATGACAAAATCCTCTCATTTTTAGCAATGGGCGCGGTATTAGGTTTAGTACATTTACTTTGGAAAATTGATATTCGTGAAAAACCTGAACTAACGAAAGAATTTTATGTGGAACAATATAACAATGCCGAAAGCAGCTACACTGCGGAACAAACCCATGCGATTGCTGCTGGTGATGAATATGATCGGTTTATTGTGTCTAAATAGTTTCAGAGTGCAAGCTTAGCTTGCGCTCCAATGTTATTAGGTTCTAAGGAAATTTGTGCGAAGGCTTTAACGGCTTTTTTACCTGAAATGTTGGAAACATTTACCCATTTTTTATACCGTAACCATAAGCGGTTTAAAAGTTTCTTCTTTTTTTGAATGAGTTTGTAATTTCAACATGGCTTTTTGATCTTCAGCCCATAACCATGCCGTTATAGCCTCTTTGAGGTTCTCATGATTGTTGAGTAAAGAATATCTCTATTATCGATAACGCCGAAAACACGTTTTCTGATGTTCGCAGGCGCCTGAATTCACTATATCTATAGTCGCCGAAAAACCGGTTACTTTCGGGAATGGCTTGGTTTCGTGGAATGAAGAAATGTATAATTTTATCTCCGAAAATACTGAGCTATTTATCAGACATCAGGATTTTGGCTTTGTCAATAATTTGGCAAAGTCTAATTAGGGCTATCACAAAAAATAATATACCCATATTGGCTAAACCTCCGAGGTTTGGCAAACCTCGGAGGTTTTTAGTTGGCTACATTATTTTTTTCCCTTAAGACAATTTGACAATTCTTATCAATTTATTGGGTTCTGATAATTGTCAAATAGGGTGAAAATTTTTTATGAACAACTACTTGTTGGACGATGTTTGGCTAAACGTGAAGGGGTCGCCGTTGGACGAGTTTTATGCACAAAATTGCGACGTGCTGTATCAAAATTGGCACAGGCTTGAGGATAAATGTGCTTAGGGTCATAAAAACATTTTTTCATCTCAGCCAATTCTTCAGCCCGATATTCAGCCAGCGGTTTTTTCTGTTCATCTAAGCGGCGCTGTTCAGCTTTTAAGCTAATTTGCATGTCGTAATCAGGACTATGAGCCAGTTGTTCAGCAAGCTGAGTGATATGACGATGAAAATCATACCCATCACTATAGATAATCCCATCAATCAACAAAAGATCATGGGCTTGTTCGGTGCTAATTGGCAAACAATTATCGGTTAATTCAATCGCATTTTTCTGCCCGACTCGTTTGGGTAATAAATAAGTCCAATATTCAGAACCATATAAACCCATCGTTTTGTAATGTGGATTCAAAATGATGCCATCGCGTGCGTAGATTTTGTCAGCCGCTAAAGCCATAATGAGTCCACCAGCGGCGGCGTTGCCTAACATGGCTGAGATGACAAGATGGCTGTCGGTGGTGATGATTTCATAAATAAGATCATCTATGGCATTAATGTTACACCAAGCTTCATCAGCGGGATTTTCTGCGGCTTCTATGATATTAAGATGAACCCCATTTGACCAAAAATCCATGCCGCATGATAAGACGATGACTTTGGTAGGGCGTTGACGTGCGGCTAAAAATGCCTCTCTAAACCGATGACATTTTTCAGTATCCATCGCACCATTATAAAAGTCAAAGGCGATATAACCAACGTGGTTTTCTTCGTGATACCAAATTTCGTTATAGGTATTGGTAGCGCCAGTATAGATGGCATCAAAAAAAGCCTTTGTACTCGTCCCAGTGTATAGCACTGTCAGTGGTAATTCTGGCACCTCTTTTAGGGCTTCACCCAATACCATTGTGGCTGGCAATTTTAAATACTTTTCGCTTGCAGTGGATTTGTTTCTCAGATGTGATATCCACACCGCCCCATTGATTGCCGCACGACAAATCGCATCTTGCCGTTTAGCAATAATTTCGCCCGGTTCTCCAAAGAGTCTACCTTCGCGGTGAGCGCCGTAAAGATAGTATTTTTCACCATATAAGGT
>JAUXCJ010000304.1 GCA_030618965.1 Thiomargarita sp. | reverse complement strand
GGTAACATCTCCCGCGCTCCGCTTATGTCACGGAAAGTTGAACTCAGTGGCGGAATGATACCCATTGCTAGATAAGGATTCGGCATCATTTCGGAGGTTTCGCCGTTACGATATAAAACGCCTACTTGATCCCAAAATCTCGGTAAACTGTCATAAGTGTCACGATTATGAGCTAAATGTCGAACTGCCAAAGGAACTTCATCGGTACCCCTCCCCCTAGCCCCCTCCCGAGAGGCGGGGGAACTACTTCCACCCCAGCGGGGGGGATTGAGGGGGGGAGAAATCTGTTTAATACTTTCTAATCCTGTCTGAAAGGCTTGTAAACGTTCCGCGCGTTCAGCTTTATGCAAACTGTCTTCATAAGTGCTTAAGATGCGTCGTGTTTTTATATCCAATAGTTCTGATAGCGTAGCAAATAAGCCACCCAAGACGCTGGTATTGATTAAAAATAAGCGTATTTGTTGAGTTTGCAGCTCTTCACGTAAAACTGGGGATAAGCTCTCCCAAAATGTTTCCTCATCCAGCGTCGAAACCGCTAACAAAATGCCACCTTTACGCAGTCTTCCAATAGCTTGTGTCAAGCGTAGTGGTTCTGTCAACACGGTGATATCAATAGCTAAATCATCCCCTGGTTGCCGTAATTTATCGGGCGCGTAAGTGAAAATATCGATCCAACCAGATGCCCAACGTTCTCGCAATAATCCCGGATGACTTCGTATTGAACCACCTTTTAAACGCTGCAACAAAACCGCCGCTTCAACACATAATCCTCTACCACCACCCTGTTCTGACATTTGTTGTATTGCTACTGTCAACGCACCTGCTGGGCGTAAATCTGGGCAAGCGATTTCACTTTTTAATCCCATATTATTGATATAAGGATAATTACGCCGTAAACTATCTAATAAAACTTGGCGTTTTGGGTAAAGACTAGAAGCACGAGCAAATTCCATACCGAGAAAAATACGCCCCCGCCCTTTTTCTTCCAAATCCTCGCACAATTTGACTAAATCGGCAGTTCGTAACGGGTAGCCACCTAATCCATACACCACTGAACGAAAACGTGGCAAAGCTTTATCCTTAATAGCGGGATAATCTAGATGAATCCCTAATCTACCATTTTCCAAAGCCCGTTCCAGTGCAGCCCGCACTTGGCGCATCAATGGCGGATCGGTAGCCAGCGGCGTATCTGCCCGCTCCAATACTGCAACAATACGTTTTTTCTGCATAAGTTTAGCAATCAATGCCCCCGGAAAAGGTCTTAAACAACGAATCCCTAATACACCGACTTTTAATTTCTGCTTCTCACGCATATAATCAGCGACATTTTCCAAGGTTTCCACAGTCGCCCCTTGTGCAACTAAGACGATTTGGGCGTTTTCCATTTTATAAGTAGAAACAGGCCCCAAACTACGCCCAGTTTGCTCAGATAACTCTGCAAAAGCCTCATCCAAAATATCACCTAAATGATGAGTAAAATAAGGATGCTTTGCCACAGAACCTAATGCCCAAGTTTCTGGACCCTGCAAAGCACCGTGCATAACAGCCCTATCAGGATCATGCCAACGTGGCACTCGGCGGCGTGTTTCACCAAATAAAAACTTTTGTGCCGGCGTAGGCGCAGTTATTAGCTCATCAGGATCACCGACAAATTTCCGCACCAAATCAGGATGCGGCAAAGACAGCTCCTGAGCAGCCAGCGCGGTTTGTTCACCATCCATCGCCACTAATCCGGGTATTAAAGTCAATTCCGCCACCAGTCGCGCAACCAGTGACAAATCAACGGCTTCCTGCACATTAGTCGCATGTAACATAAAAAAACCAGAATCGGCACTGAGATAATAAGCTTTATGCCCACTACCTAAAGCCCCCGCATGTCCAGCAATAGTACGATTGCTCAAATGTAGCACCAAAGGCAAATGTCGCCCAACCGCAGTGACTAATAAATCCTGTATTTTCATCAAATCAGGAGAAGACAAAAAAGCCGTAGCTCGTGCGCCACTCATACTCAATCCGATAGCCGCCGCCAAAGCTCCCCGTGCATCCTGATTATTTTGACCAATAAAAGACTTACCAAAACAATTTATCCCTCGCTGCTCCTGCTCGATTAATCCAGCAGCCTCAGCAAGACAAGTCTCAATAGCAGCAACGGCAGAATTGCCATCAAGTACCGTTTTAATTTCACTCTTTGGTGGCGAACTAGTAGAAAAAAAACCTTGAAATAAACGTAAGGCTGAATTAGAAAAACTGGGCATAAAATTCCTCGTTGTGGGTAAGGATTTATTATCAATAACCATTTTGACTCAATAAATCATTGATACTATTTATAATTAAATTTCTATCATGTTGTTTTAAACAGGCTTTACACCATTGATTAGCAAGAATTTCCCATACACTTGTTGCACTTTTTAAAATTTTATCTCCAACTTTTTCATTCCATTTATGATGCTCAGGTTCAAGCATAGCTTCTTCTAAATAATTAAATAAACTCCCTGCTCCAATGCCAAAACGTTCACATAAATTTTGCCAATTTGCATTTTTTAAATCGTTATAAACAACAATTTCTGGGGCTTCTTTCCCAGGTAATGCAATACATCCTTCGCTATTTTCTGTGTCTCCATCTATAATGCCAAAAGACTTTTGAGGTAATTTATCTCCATTAGCAAGTTTTCCTAACATTTTAACAACATTTGAAGCACCTACGGCAATAATTTTAATCCTTTGAAGAATTTCCGCACCATCTTCTTTGGCAGCAATAATTTCTCTAAGCCAGATTTCTGCCTCTCTATCTTCAACAAAAATGTTAAGTTCTGGATGAACTTTGTCATCCAATCTACTCATTGCAAATTCAGCTGATATTCCATATAAAATGTTTAATTCTGATTTTCCTGACAACAATAAAATTCTAGCTTCTTTAGGTAATTCTTCAAGAATATAAGGACTATGAGTAGATAAGATCACTTGGATCTTTTTTTGACGACATAACCATAATAGGAATCTCACTAAGAGACGTTGTGCTTTGGGATGTAAAGAAGCTTCAACTTCATCAATCATTAAAAGAGAGTATTGGGGTATTCCTTGCAAAACTCTGAACAAATCAAGGGTTGCATCTTCGCCAGCACCTTGATGAAATTGTGAAATTTCTCCAAATTCTCTCGTTAAAAGTCCGACTTCCTTTTTTTGATCTGGTTGAACAAATCTGGCATTTGAATAGTTTCTACTCAGTATATGAGAAAGACGTTTTGTAAAATCATCACTCATACTATCAGTGGATATTTCACCGGCTGCCCTGCCGCATCGCAGGCGGCCTGGAAATTATCCGGTAACAACTGCCCTTCATGCAAAAATTCATCCGCATCACCCTGATCGATTAGAATATCGCCTACCCGTGCCCCTCCCTGCACCAGGCAAGTGGCATCGTAGGCTTCCCAGGCCGCACTATCGTCACCCAGATAAGCGCCAAAACACCCCT
>JAUXCJ010000378.1 GCA_030618965.1 Thiomargarita sp. | reverse complement strand
AGTTCCATTTATAAAGTATTGTAGAGACAAGGCATGGCTTGTCTCTACAGTTTGAAGAAAGGATAAAACCCAGTTCTATTTATCTTTATGGATAATGTTGTAACAAAGTGTTAATAATTTCATCTAAGGTTTCATAGACTATTTTAGGTTTGAGATAAGTTGCTGATGGTAACTTGCGAGGATTTTTCCCGTGTGCTACCCAATCTCTATATTCTAAAATTTGTTTTGCTACGCCCATAAGATTTTTGCCACCAACTGTACTAAATAAACTATCTTTTAAAAAATCTAAAATTTCGCTTGGTTTCCAATATTCAACTTCCTTATAAAGATGTTCATAAAAAGAATTGGCAAGCGTAGGGGGTTGCATGGATTTTTGAATACTTGTACTTTTTTCTTGTAGATAGTCTCTGACAAATCGTTCAAAGCTTGCCCATAAACCCAAGATAAATAAATCTTTATTGTCACTTTCACTTTGTTTAATTAACAATTCAAGATTATCCGATATTGGAAATTTTGTGTGGTTCAGTAAATGACGTTGGTATTTTAATAATTCCAGTTTACAATCAAGATTCTGAACATTAGTTTGCTGAATAACTCTTTTTACTACTTTAAAAGCATTTTCTGAAATTTGAAAAGAAATCCATAAAGATGGTAATGGATTCGATAATTGATTAAAATTCATAATCGCTTACCAAAGTGAGCAAATCTAAGGAAATAGTTTGGTTTATCAAATGGGCTTTATTTCTATAGCTGTCTTCTATCCAATACCAACCATCTTCATTAATTCCTTTATACATTGGACGATTTTTACCATATCTATCTGTTATGATTAAGCCATCCTTTAACATATAAATAATGGATTCAGTACCCACTGTACCTTCCATTTCAATTAAACCTTCACCAAGTAGCACTGAAGTACCTTTTGGAAATAAGTTTGCTAAAATTTCTCCCTTTTCGGTTTTAATGGATAAGCGAGTGGCTTGATAATGCCCTAATGCTTCTATTTCCTCCATGTTGCCAGTTTCCAAAATAAATGGCTCATTTTGTAACCAATTTTTCATATTGGTATATAGTTGATTGACACGTTGTAAGTATATTTGCTGTATTTTTTCCATAATTTTAATTTTCTTATTGAAGAATTTATAACTAACTGTTTATCCCTTTAATTTGTTACCACAAATCTTAAATTTTATAGTTTGTAAAGTATTGTAGAGACAAGGCATGCCTTGTCTCTACGAATTTAATTGAAAATTTGTAATTAGGAGTGCAAGGTTACCTTGCAACAGCTAGTGCAAGGTTACCTTGCACTCCAATTGCTCGATAAATTATCACCAAGTAAGTATATCCTGTGCTAATATTTTAGCTGGGGCTTCTAATTGTGGACTCAATGCTCCAGCTTTACATTGTTGAGGGTTTCTATCGCAATAAGCTTGTGATTGAGTACGGGTATATTCTAATAATTCTGCATGAGTGACTCGCCCATCATGATTAGCATCAGCTAATTTTTTCTCTGCCCCTTTAATAAACTTATGTGTAAACACACCACCACCATAAGAAACTTCTTTATCTAATAAAGCAACTTGATTAGGTGCAACAGCACTATAAGCAACGATATTACCTTCAGAGGCAACAAATCCATCTGGTTTTAGGCTCCGTGTTATAGTACCAGAATGATCTGCATCAACAATCATCATCACTTTACGCCCTTTTAAACGTTTTAAATGAACTTCAAAGTCATCGTCCAGAATCATTGAAGAACTATTTAGATTGCTATCAACAGACACTATAGTTTCATCATAGCCATCATCCTCATCACCGCTTTTATCCCAAACGTAATAGCCGTGTCCACTGTAAAAAAAGAAGACTCTATCTCCAGCTCCTGTGCCTTTAATCAACCAATTCTCAATTGCCTTTAAAATCGCATTTTTAGTTGCTTTGCTATCAACTAATACTTTGATTTCGCTATTTTTAAAGCCCCATACCTTTTGTATAAATCGCTGCATATTTATCACATCTTCTTTACTGCCTCTTAATGGGCTGACGTACTTATACTCGTCGATACCTATTAATAAGGCACGGTCTCTTCCTCTTGTGTAACGAGGTGGTGGGGTAGAAGGACTGGATGGACTGGATGGAGGTAATAATTGCTCTTCTAATCTCGCTAACTTGGGCGATTCTGGATTCACTTGGCGTAAACTCGCTAAATACTGTTTAGCCTTGTTTTTCTGTCCTCGCTTTAAGGCTCGTTCTGCCCATGTCACATAACGCGCTGCTATTTTGTCTAAGCCTGCCAATGCGTCTGCATTATTGGAGTCTTTTTTCAACACGTCTTCATAACATGCCAAAGCTGTCCCACCTCTGCCACTTGTTAAACGATTGGCTTTCAAATGTTTTGCACAGGTTCGCAACAGTGGTGATACATTAGGAACAGATGGCTGCGGTTTATGCTGAAGACATTTCCTAAAACAAAACCGTTGCGTCAACGATGCTGATTGCCAAGGTACTTGTTTCCTCTTAGTTTCTTTCACCACTTTACCAGTAACTTCGGTAAATAATTCGGTGATACTTAAATATGGCTTATTTCGCAAAGCTGAGAGTAAATGTTTCGTAAAAGTCCCATTACGCCCATTGCCATCTTCCGCTACATCGCCAGGGGAGGTGGCATAAGCAATTAAAGTCCCAGTTGGGCTATTCATACGCGCCAAGCCGCGTCCTAGCGAAAAACTACGTCCTGAACTGCTCAAACGCTGTGCAAAAGGATTATTACGGCAAGCATCAAGAATCACAATATTGATTCCATTGTTGGCGGTTATTTGTTTGAGAACACGGTTAGCATCAACGGCTTCAAATTCGATGTCAGATTCGCTTTTAATGTTGGCACCGATAGGCACTCAAAAATTACGGTTTTGAAATT